>JAUNEE010000040.1 GCA_030525705.1 Moraxella sp. | reverse complement strand
TGGGTCGTATGCCATCGGCGGTAGGTTATCAGCCAACGCTGGCTGAAGAAATGGGCTTGCTACAAGAACGTATTACTTCAACTCAGTCTGGTTCGATTACTTCTGTACAAGCGGTTTACGTACCTGCGGACGACTTGACTGACCCGTCACCTGCAACTACCTTTGCTCACTTGGACGCAACAGTGGTACTAAGCCGTGACATCGCTTCACAAGGTATTTATCCTGCAGTTGACCCACTGGATTCAACGTCTCGTCAGCTTGATCCACAAATCATCGGTGAAGAGCATTATAATGTAGCACGTGGCGTACAGATGGTACTACAACGCTATAAAGAGCTAAAAGACATCATCGCCATTTTGGGCATGGATGAACTGTCGGAAGAAGATAAGTTGGTGGTTTACCGTGCGCGTAAAATCCAGCGTTTCTTGTCTCAGCCATTCCATGTTGCGGAAGTCTTCACAGGTGCGCCTGGTAAATATGTGGCATTACGTGACACCATCGCTGGCTTTAAGTCAATCATCGAAGGTGAATATGACGATATGCCAGAACAAGCCTTCTATATGGTAGGCGGCATTGATGAGGCGGTGGCCAAAGCTGAGAAGTTAAAAGCAGCTTAATTCGCCAAGTCAGTAAGTATGACTTAATTTAATGAGGGCGGGGTGGAAAAAGCCACGCCCTTAATCAAATAAGCATTTTTGAATATCAAAAAGCAATTAGGAGACCCCATGGCAACTTTTCAATGTCGTGTCGTCAGTGCTAAAGAATCGTTGTTTGCTGGTGATGTCAAGATGGTGATTGCCGCAGGTAATGAGGGTGAGCTTGGTATTTTGGCAGGGCATACGCCACTAATTACTTTGCTAAAACCTGGTGTACTGCGTGTGATTATGGCAGATGACAGCGAAGAAGTGATTTATGTGTCAGGCGGCGTATTAGAAGTGCAGCCCAATGCTGTGATGGTATTGGCGGACAGTGCTGAGCGTGCCGCAAATCTTGATGAGGCAAAAATTGCAGAAGCTCGTAAAGCGGCTGAGCAGCTTTTGGCAAATCAAAGCGAGAGTCTACAAACCACAGCGGCTTTGGCGGCTTTGGCAGAATCTGTGGCACAGTTA
The DNA here is from genome assembly GCA_030525705.1 of Moraxella sp. Lineage (GTDB taxonomy): Bacteria > Pseudomonadota > Gammaproteobacteria > Pseudomonadales > Moraxellaceae > Moraxella. Next base: position 10,990 of record JAUNEE010000040.1, on the reverse strand, counting down.
CAAACCATTCAAAAATACAAAAACCGTGCCTAATACCATCGTTTGATGGTATGAGGTGAAATAACAAGCTTTTAGTGCGATTAAAAGCTTGTAAACTGCACAAATGATTGGTCATGCTTGCTTAAGCCGACCGCTAAAAGGAAATGATGATGGCAACAGAAAGAAAAGATGATACGCCACGCATTCTCATCGTAGAAGACGATGAGCGTTTGGCAACTCTGACGCAAGATTATCTAAGAAAAAATGGCTTGGACGTTGCCATCGAGACAGATGGTACGGTTGCGATTGAGCGTATTATTAACGAGCAGCCAGACTTGGTGGTGCTTGATGTAATGCTGCCAGGGAGTGATGGCTTGACGGTGTGCCGTGAAGTGCGTCCTCATTATCAGCATCCGATTTTAATGTTAACGGCACGTACCGATGATATGGACCAAGTTTTGGGTCTGGAGATGGGTGCGGATGATTATGTTGCAAAGCCTGTACAGCCACGTGTTTTGTTGGCGCGTATTCGTGCTTTGTTACGCCGTTCTGATGTTGTGCCTGTAGATGACGTGCCACACCGCTTGGAGTTTGGTGATTTAGTCATTGATAATGGCGGTCGTTCGGTGACGTTAAATGATGAGTTGGTGGATTTCACCAGTGCTGAGTATGATTTGCTTTGGTTGCTTGCTTCGAATGCGGGACGTATTTTGTCTCGTGAAGATATTTTTGAGCGTTTGCGTGGCATTGAGTATGATGGTCAAGACCGCTCCATCGATGTGCGAATTTCTCGTATTCGTCCGAAAATCGGTGATGACCCAGAAAACCCGAAACGCATCAAAACCGTACGTAGCAAGGGTTACTTGTTCGTTAAAGAAGGCGTATAAACTTTAAGCCGTCCAAAAAGTCAGCGTTTTGCTGGCTTTTTGATTATTAACACCCTTTTTGGTTAGATGTCTAATGGCTTTATTTTCACTGACTGAACGCAGCATATTTTTTAAGATTTACGCAGGATTGCTTTTGGTATGCAGTTCTGTGGCTTTGTTTAGTTATTTATTTGTCACAACCATCAACGGTATGCGAATACAAGCCTACCGAGAAGACGCCATTTCGGGGATTTTTTATCTGCTGGGTGAGGGGCTTGAGCGCCAGCCAATCCAAAACCGTGAATTTTGGTTAAAAGATGCCAGCGGCTTGTTTGGAGATAATTTCCGTCTAATCGCTCAGGACAGTGTTGATTTTAAAGCCAAAGAAATTAGACGATTGGCAGATGGCAAAGCGGTCGTGCGTCACGATGGCGTTACCAACTATGTGACCGTGTACTATAAAATCAAAGGCAGTGATGAGCTTTTGTACTTAAAAGCCACGCAGCTTGGCGACCGTCAAGCACGGGCGATGGCGATTTTTCTGCTAGATGATTTGTCTCATTATCCCAGTTTGGCGGCGAAGCGTGGGCGTTTAGATGTTTTGAGTAAACGCCTTGGTTATCCTGTGCGACTACAAAATGTGCAGGATTTGCAGCTTGACAGCGGTCAAGTGGCACGCATTAAATCGGGCGACATTGTGCTGGCGTTTTATGATGGGGCTGCCAGTCAAAATGCCACGGTTTCAGTGATTGCTCCGTCTGAGGTGCAGGGCATGGCGATTGTAGCGGGTCCAATCCCGTTGTTTCACTGGTTCCCACCAAACCTCCTCATCAGTACCGCCTTACTTGCCATGCTTTTAATGAGCCTTGGTGTGTATATGCTGATTTTTCCTTTGGAGCGGCGGCTTGGGCTGTTACAAGCGGGTGTTAGCCAAGTGGCAAAAGGGCGACTGGACACCAAAGTGCAGGTGGTGGGGCAAGACGACATCGCAAGGCTGTCTGCTACCTTTAATAATATGATTATGCATATCAAACGGCTTATCGAGTCCCAAAGGGAGCTAACCCGTGCGGTATCGCATGAGCTTCGTACGCCTGTGGCACGTATCCGTTTTGCGGTGGATATGCTGGCGGACGAGAACGATTATGAATCTCGTCAAATGCAAAAACAGTACATTGATGAGGACATTGAGTCCCTAAATGAATTGATTGATGAGATTTTGACTTATGCCAAGCTTGAAGAGGGTTCACCCAAGCTTGATTGGCAAATGGTAAACCTGCGTGAATTGATAGAGCAGATTGTAAAAGAAACCAATGCACTGGGCAAGCCGATTAAGGTTGACTTCAATCTGCCTGCGCCAAAAGTCATGGTGATGGCAGACCGTCGTTATTTACATCGTGTGATTCAAAATTTCGCAGGTAATGCGTTGCGTTATGCCAAAAGCACCATCATTATTAGTGCTTGGGTTGAAAAAAATACCGCTTTTGTGAGCGTAGAAGATGATGGGCAGGGCATTAGTGAAGAAGACCGTGATAAGGTGTTCATTCCTTTTGCGCGCTTGGACGACAGTCGTACGCGCGCTTCTGGTGGCTATGGCTTGGGCTTGTCGATTGTCAGTCGTATTGCTTTTTGGTTCAATGGGCAAGCGACTGTGGATGAGAGCCCGACACTGGGCGGTGCAAGATTTTCTATGAGCTGGCCTGTAAAGCAGGTGGGCGTGAGTATTTTGGCAGATGAAATCACCCAAGTCACCAATGAAAAAATCGTCATCGGTGATGAATGAATGGTTTTGTGGATAAACGGTGTGTTTTTTCGGCTTGATGGCGTGTGGGATGATTGACCCGTATGCTAAGCTTTGCGATAATGAGTGTATTTGAAAGATTGGACTGCCTAAAGGAGCGGTTATGCCTTATGTTTTTGGTTTTTTGGTGCTGTTAAATGTGGCACTGTTCGGTTATTTTTGGGTAAAACCTGCATCAGAGGGTGATATAGGTACATTGAATGTGGCAAAAACACAGTTACAAAAGCCCTTAAATTATCAAAATAACAGCCAGCAACTGCCACCGTTGATTGGTGAAAAGTGAGTTGATGTAGGATTGATGGAGATTTGCCCAAGTTTTTCTTTGGGCTGTAAAAATAAGAAAGGTGTTTATTTTATCAATTCATGCCGCATAAATGAAAAACACGGGTGACCCATCAGCCGTGCTTTTTTATGAGCGGAGCGGTATGCTTGCTCGAGCGATGCTTGTCTAGGCGGGTCGGTGGTTTTCGGGGTTTGTTCGTCAGTTGCGATGCGTTGTGTCATTTGGGTGTGCGGTGGGTGTTTGGTTTTCTGGGTATTCTAAAGGCAGCCCCTCCAAAGTCTCCAGCTCCGTCAGCGTACCTAAAACCTCTGTCGGTGGCTGCATAAGGGGCATATAGACGCAGACCTGTAAGCCGCCTTCGGGATGGTTAATCGCCTCGACATGACCGTGGTGCAAAGCAGCAATTCTCCCAACAATGGCAAGCCCAAGCCCGCTACCTTGTGTGGTGCGTGCGGTCTCCCCACGCTCAAAGGGCTGCATAATGCGTTCTAGCTGGTCTTCTTCTACGCCGTCGCCCTCGTCTTTAATGCATAAAAGCAGCGTGTCTTGGGGGTTGATTTCATCGGCGGGCAGGACATCGATGATAAGATGAATGGGTTCACGCCCGTAGCGAATGGCGTTATTGACCAGATTGATAATCAGGCGTTTGACGGACAAAGGACGCACCAGCACGGGGCTTGAGACGTGGTTTTGGTATAAAAACTGTGTGCCTGAAAACTGTACCATAATTTCACGGCAAATGGCGTCTAGGTTGGTCGGGCGTACCGCCTCATCTGAGCCATCTTTCATAAAAGACATAAACTGCTCTAAGATGGCGTCCATGTCTTCAATGTCATAAATCAGCCCCTCCTTGAAAAACTCGTCAGGCAGCATTTCTGCGGTTAGTCTCATGCGAGTTAAAGGCGTTCTTAAGTCATGGCTAATGCCTGCTAACATGATGGTTCTTTCTTTTTGGGCTTGATTTAGGGTGTTAAAAAGTCGGTTAAAGGCGATATTTACTTGGCGAATTTCATTCGAGCCTGTGTCAGTGGGTAGGTGCGGGGCGACGTGTCCTAAATGGATATAATCACTGGCGGCACGTTCTAGCTGTTTTAAAGGGCGGTTTAATGCACGCACTAAAAGAATGATAATCCCAAGTGTCAAAAGCGGCAAACCAAGCGTAAACATGAGTAGCAATGTCGGGCTATACTGGGAATAATGCACAACGGGTTCTTGTAGCCAGACACTCGGATAGGCACTGTCTTGCACCCAAAGGCGTGGCACGGGCTTAAATTTAAAATAGACTTTCACCTCTCGCCCAAGGGTGTCACTCACTTCTTTGGCAAGAATGTCTGTGATTTCATCAATGATGATTTTGTCACTGACGGTGGGGAAATGGTCGGGATTATTGACGATTTTAATGTGTGTGTGCTTGATGAGCCAGTTTTGTACGTCAGGGTTGTCTGTCCATTCGCTGCGGCTTTCATGAATGAGTTCCAGCTCGCTAGCAAGATAGCGCGCGTGGTTTTTTAGTTCAGGCAGGTATAAGCTTTGCCAAAACAGCCAAATCGACAGCCATACACTCATACCCACAATAAAAAGCACCATGGTGGCGGTTTGCCATGTGTTTGATTTTAGGCGATGGCGAAGTTTGAGTTGCCAGTAGCGGTAGGTTCGGTTTTGCATGACTGGGATTTGGGCTGTGAATGAAGCTTTATTGTAGCATTGAATGGTGATTTTGGGATAAAAAATCGCTTTTTGGTGTTTAATTGCCAGTTTTTTGTGCAAAAAATGCATTTTTTACTTTAAACGTGGCGTTATACTTGCTATAATTATGCACTTTTGATAAATACGGATTTTATTGGCTGTGTTAGCAGTCAGTGATTATTCCCCATCTTTTATTTTTATTTTTTTAAACCCAAGAGAGTGTTTCATGGTAGTTATTCGTCTTGCTCGTGGTGGCTCTAAAAAGCGTCCTTTTTATCAAATCGTTGTTGCGGACAAGCGTGCCGCACGTGATGGTCGCCACATCGAAAGAATTGGTTTCTTTAACCCATTGGCTCGTGGTCAAGAAGAGTCTTTCCGTATTGACCTAGATAGCTACAATGCATGGTTAGGCAAAGGTGCACAGCCTTCTGAGCGTGTTGCTAGCCTAGTAAAAGCACAAGCTAAAGCTGCTGCCTAAGTTGGTAAACATGCCTTATTCGCTTTAGGGGAATGGGGCTTGTTTTGTTTATCATACCGCTACGATGACAGCGACTGTGCCTTCCGCTGATACGCTCATGCGTATTGCCACCTTAAAAAAACCCTACGGCATTAAAGGCTGGTTGTGGGTTTTTAGCGATACTGAAGAGCGGTCAGACATTTTTGCGATGTCGCCTTGGTACATGAAGACTGCTACGGGCTTTAAGTCTTTGACGGTTAAAGAGTGGCGCACGCAAGGAGCGGGGCTGGTTGCCAGCTTTCATGAGATTCCCGACCGTACTGTCGCAGAGACGATGAATGGGACAAGCATTTGGGTGCCAAAATCCTGCTTGCCTGAATTGTCTGATGATGAATATTACTGGTCGGATTTGATTGGCTTGGCGGTAGTCAACGAAGTAGATGAGTGCTTGGGCGTCATTAAAGACCTGTTTGAGACCTCGGCACACGCCATTATGACGGTGATACCAAGCCCTGATAGCGTAGATAAAGAAGAGCGACTGATTCCATGGCATAAAAGCACCGTGCTTGACGTCAGCCTATCGGAGCGTGTGGTGCGTGTGGCATGGGGTAAAGACTACTGATGTTTTTTGCTGTCATCAGTATCTTTCCTGAAATGTTTGAGGCGGTACGTGAGTACGGCATTACGGGGCGAGCTTTTAAACAAAACGCTGCTTCATTGATGTTAATCAACCCTCGGGATTTTACCACCGATAATTATCGGCGGATTGATGAGCGTCCGTTCGGCGGTGGACCAGGCATGGTAATGATGGCAGAGCCGCTTTTAAAAGCGATTTTGCACGCCAAAACCTGTGCAAAAGCACATGGCTGTCAGTCTTGCCCTGTGGTGTATCTGTCACCACAAGGTGTAACTTTGGACGAACAGTGGGTGCAGTCGGCGGATACTTATGACGGCATGATTTTATTATGCGGGCGTTATGAGGGCATTGATGAACGGTTGCTGTCTAGTTATGTAGACTTGGAGCTGTCTATCGGTGACTATGTGCTGACGGGCGGTGAGCTCCCTGCCATGGTATTGATGGATAGCTTGATACGTCGTTTGCCCGATGTGATGGGTGATGACAGATCTGCCCAGCAAGATTCTTTTGTTGATGGGCTATTGGATTGTCCGCATTATACCAAGCCTGTAACGGTGCTTGGGCAGTCTGTGCCTGAGGTCTTACTGTCTGGTAATCATGCGAAGATTGACGAATGGCGTTTTTTGGAACAATTAAAACGCACCGCAAGTAAACGCCCAGATTTATACCAAGCGTTTTTAGAGCAGGTAAATGATACGCCTACTACGTTGGACAAACACCGCCATCGTTGGCTAAAGAAGTTTTTGGCTGAAAATCACTTGGCATAAACCCTAAATTTAGTGAAATTTGACATTCAGTGACGATTTGGGCGGTGATTTTCATATGAAATATGTGTTGCAGGGCTTGACTTCAAGCAGTGGCTTTTGGTCAAGTTGTGACAACTCAACCGATTTGCATGACGTTATGTCGTGTTTTTGAGTGCCAGTTTAGACTGGTGAATAAGAACGATGATATGCGATTTGGCAGCCGCCATCAGCCTAGGTCATCATAACTTAAGGAATCTCCTTATGAGCAACAAACACCCATTGGTGCAAGCTGTTGAAAACAGCCAACTAAAAGAACACCCAAGTTTCGCCCCTGGTGATACCGTTGTGGTACAAGTAAAAGTTCGTGAAGGCGACCGTGAGCGTCTGCAAGCGTTCGAAGGTGTGGTTATCGCTAAGCGTAACCGTGGTCTAAACTCAGCATTCACTGTGCGTAAAATCTCAAGCGGTGTTGGTGTTGAGCGTGCATTCCAGCTGCATTCACCACTGATTGACAGCATTACTGTGAAACGCCGTGGTGACGTTCGCCGTGCGAAATTGTACTACCTACGTGACCGTTCTGGTAAGTCTGCACGTATTAAAGAAAAACTGGGTGCGAAAAAAGACGCTTAATCCCGTCCGCATCTTGTTAGGTTCCCCGAGTGTTTGCTTGGGGAATTTTTTATGCCAAATGATTTGACTCATAAGACAGACTGTGAAATAAAAAACCACTCAAAGCAAGTTATGGTGATTTAACTTTAAAAGCCACCAAAACCATTCGCCCTGAGCCTGCCTTCGGGTGGAATGGTTTTCTGCTAGATTTTCCAAGCGCACCACAAACGAAAAAACCCAATGTGGTGTATTTTGAGTTTAATTGACTGTAGCAAGCTAAGTTGACCGCCACTATTTTTTTGCCTAAAGGCATAGCTTGGGGTGGGTGGAAAATTTATTTCGTGGTATATCTATAAGAATGCCAGATAAAAAGATGGGCGGCAGGGTTTTATATGAGTTAAGCTTCTTTTGGGAATAAAGATGTGCTATGATTTTAAAAGAATTGTTTGTAAAGTAGTCAAAAGGTAATATATCAGCGTTAAAAGTGCTTGATAAACAGTGGGCAATCGTTCATAATAGAAAAAGTAAGTATTGTTAAATTATGTATTAAAGCGTCAATGATGGCTTAACTGTCTTTAAAAAGTAACTTTAGTTATTTTAAAGTCTTCGTTGTTGATTATTTGAGTGCTTGGCTTGATGTTTTTGAGGCTCTTGCATGATTAATGATACACCTTTTTTGCTGGTTTTAAGTTTTGTTTCGTATTTTTAGTCAAGGATATCCTATGAAAGCAAATTTTCGCCTTGGTGCAACTGCGGTTGCTGTATTGACGGCGCTTGGCGTGACCGCCTGTAGCAGCGGTGGTGGTAGTTCTTATTATGCAGATGGCATTACTGCCATTCAAAATACAGCGGCGGGTAGACCGAACACCCAAGGCACAACCACGGGTACAACGACTGGTGCTGCTGGTACATCAGATACCTCAGCTGGCACAACAGGTACCAACACTGGCACGACTGGCAACACGACAGATGCTACAACGCCGCCGCCTGAGGGGGCTGCTAGCACATTTTCTTATCAAGCACCTGCGGATGATATTCTAACGTTGGCAGGTGATCAGAATCGACTTGGCAAAGGTGATATGAGTAGCAACGTGCGTGGTAACTTACACGATCAGTTGGAAGCCGCTTATGGTCAGCGTTTTGATACCACCTTTATTTATAATACCACTATTTTAAATGCTACCACCAGCAGCCCTGTTACAAGAACGTATCTGAATGCTGAGCCTGTGCCGTACGGCAGTTTAGGTAATGGCTATCAGCATTATAAGATGGACGAGAGAGTAGAAACGCATATTGATGGTGTCAGATACACAGGCGAGCGTCTAAGTGATTTGAAATTCTATCAGCAGGCCAACTCCATCATTCTAGGTAAGCAGACCCTGTCAGGACGTCTGTCTGATGGCACAACACCAAAAGAAATTGCACCGACTGTACTAGAGATTCACACCTTGCAAGGCGTCTCTTTTGACCCACCGTCTGCTGAAGAGTTGTTTGGATTGCAAGAAGCTTATGACGCTGCAATTACCGCAAAAGACGAGGCATCTCGTGCAGTTACAGTGGCAGAAGCTGAAAGAACGCTTGCTAGAACTGAAATGAACAAAGCCCAAAACGAATTAAATGCAGCACGTACAGAGGAGGCGAAAGCAGCAGCTCAAGTCGCCTATGAGACAGCGGTAGCGAATTTTAACCTAAAAGATGTGGCGTTGACTGAAGCAAGATTGACAGAAGCGACCGCAACGACTGAATTAGCAGCCGCCACTCAAAAACTGCGTGAGGGTGCAGCCGCCTTTAATATCTGGGCGCGCTTCCCAGATAACCGAGCAGCCAGAACCTTACCGACTTTGGTGCGTTATGATAGAGAGCTAGGTCTTGATGAGACTCGCAATAATAAAATCTTCAGCTATGCAGGTCAGGCATTTAACCAAAATAGCGTAGGTAACCTAGAATATCATATCAACTTTAACACCCGTTCTGGTCATGGGGTGATTACGGCTTTGGACACAGGCACAATTAACCTAAACAACGCCAATATCGGTACAGTGACGCATAACAATCCTGATGATGCCGGCTTGGCAATGCTGGGCATTCAAGGCGTGGCGAAGTTCGCTGACGGGCGTGCTGACGGCAAATATACCTTAGGTATTTTTGGTAATGAAGCACAAGAGATTGCAGGTATGATTAGTGAGCAAGACGTGAATACCATCGGCTTTGGTGGGGTAAAAACAGGCGAGCGTGATTCAGTGATTACGCCTTAATCTCGCTTCGTGCATTTTATCGCCCAAAACGGCTATTAAACTTGTTTTTGGTTTAAGGTGCGTGTTTTGGGCGGTTTTTTATGTTTTTGGGTTGGATTTATGATAAAAAAAGCATTGATGCTACAGACCGTGCTGCTTTCTATGACGGCGGTCGCTGAAACGACATTCACAGTGGCTGAGCCTGTAGTGATGGGCGAGACGCCTCATGCCATGTCACCAAGTGTGGCACAAGCATGGCAAGAAACAAATGCGTCCGATATACCCAGTTATCATGTGCCTTTGATGGCTGAGGGGCTTGATGTCAGGCGGATTGAGGATTTTATTGCTTATGCTTTGCAAAGTCGGCAGTGGCAGAGTTTGGGGCAGCTGCTTACGGAGTATGAGGCTTTGCCAAACCATGATGTGATTTTGGTGCATTATGCCAAAGGGGCGATGCTGCGTGCTAGAGGCGAGCAAAAACAAGCCATTGCCCATTATCGGCAGATTTTGGATAAGGCATCTGATTTGCCTTATGTGCGACTGGATTTGGCGTTGATGTTGTTCGAGGATAAGCAGTACAAAGAAGCAGCGGCTTTGATGGAGCGACTGCTGGTTGAGGACATTGCCGAGCCTGCCAAAGTGGTTTTGAGGGACGCTTTAAATACCATGCAAAAACAGCAAGCATGGCAACCGACATTGAATGTTAATTATGAGAGAACAGATAATGTGAACAATGCCTCGTCCGAGCGGGAAATCGTGTGGCTTGGGCGGCGTTGGCAGAAACAGGCGGACAGTCTACCCAAAGAAGCTCACGGGGTGCGTTACGGCGCGGGTCTCGACAAAGAGACAAATGTCAGTGGAAATCATTATGTCGGGTTCGATGTTTCTGTTGACGGCGTGCAGTATTTTGATGTTGATGGTTATGATGAACTGAACACACGACTGTCCGCGGGCTACAAATACCAAGATTTAAAACGCACATGGCGAGTGTCACCATTTTTTGAAAAAGGCTGGCTGGACGATGAAGCGTATAGTCGGAGTGTGGGCGTAAGCGGTGGTTATGGGCAGGGCGTAGGAGCGAAAACTTACTGGCAATTAAATGCAAACTATGCCCAAAAATTTTATGAGGATGGCAGGCAGGCGGAAAATTACGATAGCACGCTGGCGAGCCTTGGGCTGAGCGTCAGTCGGCGGATTAACCGTCAGGTACTTATCTTTGGGGGCGTGGATGTTGGGTTAGATGATACCAATAACCCTGAGTACGCTTCAAAACGGCATGGGTTAAGAATGGGGGTGGTGCGTGATGTGTCGGGCGGTTTGGGCATGAGTGCCAGTCTGCGTTATGCCAAACGTCGCTTTGACGCCCCTGAGTCCTTGGTTTACCGCTTCGTGCGAGAAGATGATGAGTATCAAGCCGCCTTTAATCTTTGGCATGATAAATTCAGCTGGCGTGGGCTTAGACCTGAGTTAAATCTGCGTTACGTGAATATCGATAGTAATATGCCAGCATTTTATTCTCGTGATGGAGTTTCTTATTATATGAGTTTGGGTAAGAAATTTTAGGGTGGCAGCAGGCAAAAAGCATTTTGCCTGCGTATTTTTACGAAAACTCAGGCACACTCCCACCACCCAAACCATATGCCCCAAACTCGCCAGAGACAGCCGTTTCTACCGTTGTTTTAGCGATATATAATC
>JAUNEE010000003.1 GCA_030525705.1 Moraxella sp. | reverse complement strand
TCCCAATGGCGTATAAAGACATTGATGAAGTAATGGCAAATCAAAATGATTTGGTGGAAGTCGTCCATACATTAAGACAAGTGATGTGTATTAAGGGGTGAATGGTTGATTGTATTATTTGTTTTAATAAATTTGGCGTAAAATTGTAAGGGCGAATTGCAATTCGCCCCTACGAAAATCACAAACTTATCAAAACTAAAAAATTAACCAAGACCTATTTGATTTATTTAGGAAAATAATTTATGAAAACTAAAACCCAAAAATCCCTAATTAAACTTGGGCAAGCATTAGAAAAAAATCCTAATTTAATCGCCCAATCTAGCAAACCCATTAAACCCAGAAATTATCTTGCCCTAAATCCGCTATTACAAAAAGGCGGATTGCACGATAAAGACGATGTCGCCCTTGCCCGCAAAAAACAAAGACGGCAAACTCGGCAGGATTTAAGAAAAACCAATTGGTTAAAGGGGGTGGAGTTGGATTGATATTGTGATAATTGTAAGGTGCTTGCTTTTGAGAAATGGCAAGCACCAGCAACCCTTTGTTAAAAATTTTGATTGATTTAAAGTCATTTCTTTGTTAATATAAAGAGAATTCTTTATTTTTACTAGGAATTTATCACGATGAGCAATAATTTTAATATGAGTTTTGATGCGACCACACGCCAACAATTTGCCGATGTGTTGGCAGATTATGGCTTGACCGTGCCACAGGCATTCAAATTGTTTGCCAATCAAGTCATCAAAACAGGGGTTGTGCCATTGTCCTTTGATTGGCGAGCCAATCCACCCGAAAAACTGCCGTCCGAAAAATTATTAAATGCCATTCAAGAATTGGAAAATGGTGAAACGACCACTTATGAAAATTTAGATGACTTTGTTAAGGCATTTAAATGAAAAAAATTGAAACCACTCGTCAGTTTGATAAAGATTTAAAGGCGATTGGCTTAATGCCTGAATTAATTGATGTTTTGCACGCCCTAATTAATAATCTGCCCATTGCTGAAAAATACAAAGACCACAATCTACAAGGCAATCTAAAAAAGTACCGTGAATGTCATTTAAAGCCCGATGTATTACTTGCTTATCAATTAACCGATGACAGCGTGAAATTAATCGCTACAGACAATCACAATAATCTATTTAAAACACTTAGCAATCGTGAATAAAAGCAAATTCATAAAATGACAACCCTACGCCCCAACTTTTGGCAATTGCCCCTAAATACCTTAACCGCCCCAGAATGGGAAGCCCTATGCGATGGTTGTGGGGTGTGTTGTTTGGTGAAATTTTTGGACGATGACGACCCAAAATACACCGAATACACCGATGTGGCGTGCAAACTTCTTGATTGCACCACAGGGCGATGTTCTGATTACGCCAACCGCAAAACTTTTGTGCCTGATTGTATTAGCCTAACTTATCAAATGCTGGGCGGTATGGGCTGGCTACCGTCCCATTGTGCTTATAAACGGCGGTATTTAAATTTGCCCTTACCCAAATGGCATTATTTAATTGCAGGTGATAAAGCCCACGCCAAAGGCTTAAAGCAAATTGGCGTGGCAGGGCGATGTGTGTCGGAAAGTGGATTTCTTGATGAGGAAATTGAGGAGCGGATTATCAGATGGGTAAGGATTTAATTTTTAGTCGCCTTTTGTAAATTTCCCACTATGGCAAACTTTATTAATTTCATCAAAAGAAATTCGTATCATACCCAAAGCGTCTATGATATTGACTTTACCATCTGAATAGGTATTGGTTTGATTTTTTTGGCATTCTATTTCAAGGGGTTGTTGGTTAAATTCGCTTTGCCATTTACCACCTTGTAATTTAAACTCTACGGGGTGCGATTGCCCAACAAAGGGTGATAAAAATAACATAAGACTAAATAAAAATCCCGTCATCATCGGCACAAATAAAACAAGCGACACCGCTCCTTGCCATTCTTTATTTTCATGATACACATAATAAAGCCCAAATATACCAACCAATACCGCCACACCCATAAAAATGGACGAAATATTGCCAAAATCTAGGGTAATAAATTTATCAACATAAAATAACACCCCTATTATGATAAATAAGAAAAACGACCCATACGCCAAATGCCCAGAATGCTTGCCAAGTTCCTGTAATTGTGGCATATTTTCCTTAATATAAGTTTGATTGTTAATATTGCTGGGCGTATGTCCGTATTTGGCAAAAATTGCCAAGAGTTCATCAAAATTATCAATTTCCCACATATTTTGGGCAATCATAAATTTTTGGCTGATTTTAATTCTGTGTTGTTTTTTACTGGCGTGGATAATTAAAGTTTTATTAAAATCTTTTAAATAAGGGTCGCCTTTTGAGAGTAATTTGCCTTGCATTTCTTGCACTAAATTTTCGGCATAGTCTATTTTATCAATGTCTTTTAATAAAATGGGGGTGGAATTGGGCAGTTTATTTAAAAAATTACTATTTGTCCGTATGCCTTTATCGTCAATGATTAAGGTAATGGCATTTATTTTGGGTTTAAAATATGCCCGTACCAAAAAATACAAAACAAACCCCGTACCCATGCTAATCATAAAATTTTGCCAAGAGAAAGACGAATTGTCTTTTGGTAAAAAAATTGATATGAGCGTTGGTATTATATACAAAATCGGTAGCGTAATTGCCATTAGGTAGGCATTGGCTTGTTTTTTGCGGATTGGGTAGTGTTTGGCACGCATTTTTAATCCTTAAAATGGGGCTTTGGATTTTATTGTTGATAATTTTTCTTAAAAAGTCAACGGGTTGGCGAGAATTACAAAAAATGATTGAATATTTATGAAAAATAGGCTAAAGTTAGCATTCGTATGTTTTTAAAAGAGGTTAAATTATACCGCATATGTCTGATGACGCAGGTAGTAGCTGGTCTCGGGGTCTAAAACGTTGGCTTTCGACCGCCCCCGAGACACGAGATGAGCTTTTAAATTTGGTGCAGGATTCTAGAAAATTTTTAGAGCCTGACACAGTGGATATGCTAGAGGGCGTGCTTGAATTGCCTGCCACGCAGGTGCGTGAGATTATGACGCCTCGCACGCAGATTGCCAGTATTTATAGTGATGATACGCTAGAGGATATTTTGGCGGTGGTGCAAGAAACGGCACATTCACGCTATCCTGTGTTCGACAGTCATGACAATGATGCGGTGATTGGGATTTTACTGACCAAGGATTTAATCCCGTTTTTAGCCCAAAAAGACAGTGAGGTTTTCCCGTTAAAGACGCTTATGCGTAAGCCGTTATACATCAGTGAAACCGCCCGTTCGGATACGCTGTTGCGTTCTTTGCAGCGGACGCAGGTGCATATGGCGGTGGTGCTAGATGAATTCGGCGGGGTGTCTGGCGTGGTGACGATGGAGGATTTGCTTGAGGAGATTGTCGGTGACATCGTGGACGAGCACGACGACTTGGACGAAGACAGTACCATCAATCACATCGTTCCGCACCCTGTGCGTGCAGGTGTGTGGATTGTGCAGGCGGCGACGTTGATTAGTGATTGTAATGACGTGCTGGGCAGCCACTTTGATGATACGGACGTAGACACCATGGGCGGTCTGGTCATGCAGGCAGTGGGGGCGGTAGGTCATCTACAAGGCGAGGTGGTGCAGATTGATGATTGGCAAATCACGGTCGCCGAGGTTGACGGACGCCATATCCAAGAGCTGCTTTTGGTGTTAAATCCACAGCCCCAATAAATCAGCAAAAACAGACGATAAACCGCCCTTTGGGGTGGTTTTTTATGCCTGAAAAACGTTGTGCCTTAATTTTCGGGCGTGTTTTATGTTAAACTATGTTATCGTTCTTATGTTTGGCTGTCTTTTATGCGTACCAATACGTTTTCTATCCGTCAAAAAAACAAAGAAAAAAAATCCCTGCCCTTGCCTGTGATGCTACTTTTGGCTTTATTAGCGGGGGCGAGTTTTGTGCTGGCATTAGCCCCCTATGGCTACTGGTGGGTGGCAATTTTATCGCCGATGGTTTTGTATGCACTGCTTTTGCCGAAGTTCGTGCAGGCGGGACATGGCTTTTTGATAGGCTGGGCGTACGGCTTTGGGTTGTGGGCGACAGGGGTGTTTTGGTTGCACCATTCTATTCATGTGTACGGGCATATCTCAAGTGCGGTGGCATATGGCTTGATCGGGCTGATGGCGCTGATTATGGGGCTGTTTTCTGCGGTGATGGCGTGGGGCTTTGTACGGTTTTTGGGGCGGCAACCCTTGGCGTTTGCGGCGATTTGGGTGCTGTTCGAGTGGCTAAGAACGTGGTTATTTACGGGTTTTCCTTGGCTGTTCGTGGGCTATGCGTATACGGAGCTGCCCTTTGTGGTGAGTCTTGCACCAGTGGCAGGGGTGTTTTTGATTAGCTTTATTTCGGTTTTGCTGTCGGCAGGGCTTGTGGAGATTGTCCGCCAAAAAGCAGGCTATGCACTGCTGGCAGGACTGGCGGTGCTGGCAGGGGTGGGGCTGTGGCTAACCGATGTCAAATGGACGACCCCGACAGGGCAGATGCTTTCGGTGTCTTTGGTGCAAGGCAATATCGACCAAGACATAAAATGGCAAGAATCCGCCCAACAGGAGATTTTAGAGACTTATGCCAAGCTGTCCCACAGTCACTGGGGGCAGGACTTGGTGGTGTGGCCTGAGGCGGCGGTGCCGATGTTCGCCGATGAAGCGGCGGATTTTTTAGGGCAAATGCGGCGATTTGCCCAGATGACAGGCTCAACGTTATTGACGGGCATTCCGTATCGGGATTTGGAGAATTTTAATCCACAGACAGCGGCATATCCTGATTTTTATAATGCAGTGATGACTTTTGGGGGAAGCGAGGGGCTGTATAAAAAGCAGCGGCTTGTGCCATTTGGGGAATATACGCCGCTGGCGGGCATGCTGGATATTTTGCCGAATTTGGCAAGCAATCAACGTGTCATCGGACACAGTAAAGGCACACCAAATCAACCTGCCATCGCCATCGATGGACACCCCATGGGCTTGGCGATTTGTTATGAAGTGGCGTACCCTGACGTGGTCAGAAAAAATGCCCAAAACCGTGAGTTTTTATTGACTGTGTCGAATGACGCATGGTTCGGCACGAGTGCAGGACCGCACCAGCATTTGCAGATGGTGCAGATGAGAAGTGTGGAGCTTGGCAAGTGGTTCGTGCGGGGGACGAATAACGGTATTACCGCCATCATCGATGAAAAAGGACGGATTTTGGATAGCTTGCCGCAGTTTACGCCTGCGGTGCTGCGTGGGCAGGTGGCGATGATGACAGGGCAGACGCCCTATGGCAGATATGGCGATGTTCCTGTGCTGTCTTTGGTGGCGATTTTATTGTTATTGTCGGCTTGGGCGGGGCGAAATCAGCGTTATTTTTCTAAAGATGGGCGTTTTTTTCAGGATTATCGCTAGTTCTCCCCAAAAAGATTGTCGTTTGTACTAAAAATGTTATATAATGAGCCATCTTTAAATCCTTACAGCAAATGCTGTTTTAATGATTAAAATAATCGCATAGGTAGTCTTATGGCACATCATGACGTAGAAAACAACCCAAAAAAAGAAGTCGCTACAAGTTTGGTGGGTGTTGCTTTGCTGTTAACCATTATTGGGGGCATTGCGGTGTCGGCGTGGCTTCGTCCTGCAGGTGACCATCACCCCACTGTGATTGAGACGGCCCAGGCGGCTGAAACTGCCGCTGCTGAAGCTGCCGCTGAGGTAGCCGAGCCTGTGGCTGAGCCTGCCACTGAAGCGACTGCCGAGGCAACCGCTGAGGCAGCGACCGAGGGTGCGGACAGTGCCGAGTTGGTAAATACCGCTTCTGAAACTGTCGCCCCTGCCCAAGCAGAAAACGCAGGCGAGACAGTCACCCCAGAGACGGACACGGCAGCGACCTCAGGCACGGCAACGCCTGCTGAGACCACAGACGCCACCACCCCGCCTGAAGACACCAAAACCGACACAGCAAGCAACTGATTTTAGTTCGTATGCCTTATGTGAAATAGCCCTCAAGCCTTTGAGGGCTTATTTTTACCATTTGTGCGGTGGAGGCTTGTATTAAAAAATAGGTGGTGTATGATAACAAAAAAGCTTTCAGGAAGATTCTTTTTATGACTATACCTAAAAGGCTGACTACGCTTGCTGCATCTGTCTTGGTAGCACTTTTTCCCAGTCTTGCCACCGCCCAAAGTCAAATCATGCCGTATACTCAAGGCAGTCCGCAGCACCGCCCTACGCTGTTATCTTCAGAGGCGGGCGTAGCCGTGGTAAATATTCAAAGTGCGAATGACAAGGGCGTGTCCTTAAACCAGTTTTCTCGATTTAATATCGATGATAAGGGTGTGGTGTTAAATAATGCACGTTTTAGTACGGACAGTGTGCTGGCAGGGCAGATTGCAGGAAATTTTTGGTTGCTGGGCGGTGAAGCGAAAACCATTATCGGTGAAGTTTATGATAAAGACCCGACGGTTCTGGGTGGTAAAATCGAGGTGGCAGGTCAAAGTGCGAATGTGATTATCGCCAATCCTTCGGGGCTTGTCATCAATGGCGGTGGTTTTATCAATGCCAATAACAGCATTTTAACCACGGGGCGTGTCTTGTATCATGAGGGGGTGCCGACCGCTGTGCGTGTCGATGGTGGTGCTGTGTCTGTGCATACGCAAGGTTTGTCTTATGTCAATGACTTACATAATCGCCCGAATTTCGCTCAGATTTTTAGTGAGACTTTAGATATTCATGGACGGATTTTGGGGGGTGATGATACGGTGCTACAAGCCGTTACAGGCGAGAATACCATCTCGCTGACCCCTGCACTAAATGCCACCGACATCAACCCTGCGACAAATCTTTCAAAATCCCCAAATCAAGCTGACAACAAGGCATTGAGTATTGATATTTCTCAGCTTGGTCAGGTTTATGCTGATGGGATTTATCTTGTAAGCACTAAGGAGGGTCTGGGCGTAAGGCAGGCAGGGGCTTTGACTGCGAATCATGCCATTCATCTACAAGCTGACGGAAAAATTACGCATACAGGCAGCACCTCTGTTATGCATGATGAGGGGCAGATTTTATTAAAAACTAACAAAGACGACATCGCTAACACAGGCAGTGTACGCAGCCAAGGCGAGCTGTTGGTGGTTTCTGCAAGAGATATTAGGCAAGAAGACGCCTCAAGTCATCCTGCTGTACTGCTCGGCGAAAAAAGCACGACGCTTGTCGCGGGCGGTGATATTGAGTTTCAGAATCTGCGATATGACCGCACGAAAAGTGCACTTGACTTTTTCGCACAAGGAGATATTAAAAGCCAGACACCCCTTTATATGGACACTCAGGGTGAGTTAAAGCTAAAAGCGATGGGCAATCTTAAGCTTGATGAGGCGTATTTAAAAAGCCCATCTTTGACAGTGTCGGCGGACGAGCTTATTTTGAGAGAGACCCAGCTTTCTGCTGGAGAAAAACTCCACTTAAGTGGTGGTCAGCTTGATGTCACTAATACGCACATTTTAGCAGACGCTCAGGCAGGTGAGGTGTCTGTTATTGCAGGGGGTGCTGTATTGGCGGATACTCAGGTGCAGGCAGGTCGGTTTATGCTTGCCACCCAAGAGGATTTGCGGATAAAAGACAGTGTATTTAGCGCGGATACTGCCGCTTTTAGTAGTGCAAAAGACATTCATGCCAATCAGAGTGCCATTCATGCCAAGACGCTTGGTATAGCCGCCCAAGCGGTTGATTTGTCAGGTCAAGTCATTGATGTCGAGCAGGGCGTTATTTATGGCGTCGAGCGTGTGGATATGGCAGACAGCCAGCTTGCAGGTCGGCAGCTGCAGTTAAGGGCGGGTGCGTTAACGATAACGCATAGTGATGTATCCACCCAAGACAGCTTAAGCTTATACAGTGACACACAGACCACCCTAAAAGAAACCCAAGTCACCGCAGATAAACATATCAGCATAAAAAGCCAAGAGGGTGATGTTAGTCTTGAGAATGAAGCGGCGTCTGTTTTGGCAAAAGGGTTGGTTTTTGTTGAGGCAGGCAATGAGATTGATTTAAATCAGAGTCAAATCACTGCAGGAGCGATCGCACTACAAAGCCACAATGCAGGCATTAACTGGCAAGAGGCAACACTTAATACCCAAAAACAGGCGACGCTGGCAGAAGATGCGGCGTTGGCGGCTGTCAATGGCTCGCTTGTCATAAACAGCCATGCTGATATACACATCGATGCAGGCAAGCAGATAAATGTCTCAGGGGATTTTGAGCTGCATAGTGCAGGGCGGCTGGCTCTAGAGGGTGATGGTCAAAAAACTGCACAGGTTTACTCGGGCGGTCAGGTGTATTTTAGGGCTTCGGACATTGCACTCACGGGTGCGTATATCGCTGCTACGGACGGTATCCGTGCCTATGCTACCGCAGGAGATGTCGCTGTCTTAGCGACAAAAACCGACATTACGCCGACCGTAGATGCTGAGCGAGTCACCGCCATTCGCCGTGAGCTTGGCGAGCTTGAGGCTGTCATAAACACGTTAGAGGCGGATGTACCATATCAAGAGACTTTAAAAGCCATTCACGCCCAAGAGCAGGCGCTGGCACACTTAGAGGCGGAATTTAAACGGATTGTCAGCCCAAGTGCGGCGGACATTCAGGCGTTCGATGACGCCAAAAAAGCTGAAGTGGGCAAGCTAAATCATCTTAGACAAGCCTTAACACAAAGACAAACCCTACTGGGTGCAAAAAAAGATTTAGATGATTTGATCCAAGATAGGCTTGGTCTAAATACACGCCTAAAAATTGCTGAGACGCCCTTTTTGGGTTATGAAAATCAAGGGACGGTGCTAGAGAGCGGCGGTGAGATTGCGTTGGCGGCGGCACAAAATTTGGTACTGCAAAATGCCACGTTAAGTACGAAAGATGCTGTGACGTTACAGGCGTTTGGGGTGGGTGATGTTGAGCGTGTTATCGGTAAAGATGAGGACGGCAATCCGATTTATCAGCCTTTTGCTGTTGCCATTGAAGGGCTTTATGATGTCTATCAGCGTGGGCAAGAAAGTGATGATGGCTTTAGTCTTATCAATGATTACAAGCCGACCGTCATCACGGCGGATAAGGGTATTTCTATCCAAGCCTTAGGGCAAAATGCCCAAAATCATACCGCCACCACGCAGGCAGATACTGCGGCTAATGTACTGCTGGTAGGTGGGGAGTACACTGCCAATGCAGGCGGCATTCATATTCAAAGCCTAGGCTCGGTGGTGCTTCAGGCAGGTCAGGACAGCCTATATGACCGTGAAACCCAGAGCATTACCCGTGGTAACATTCGCCGCAGAACCACCATCACGACAACGACAGAACAGCTCGAGGCTGCTGATGTCGTCAAGTTAAATGCCAAGGATATTCATATACAGGCAGGTGGCGATATTCATGCCTATGCGACAGATTTTAATGCTCATCAAGACACGTCACAGTCAGCCACCATCAAGCTACAAGCAGGTGATGGCATACGCCTTTTGGCAGTAAGCGAGCTTCATGAAAAAGAGGTTGATGTCCAAAAGACCTCTCGCTTTTTAGGCATTCGTTATAATAGCACGCAGAGTCATAACAGAAGTCAAGAACTACAAGAGCTGCCCAGTCGTCTTGTAGCGGACTTTACGCACGCACAGTCAGGGGCAGATACCGTACTTCAAGGCACACATTTTAGCACCTTGCAGAATGCACTCATTGAGGCAGGGGTGGGCGATAAGGCGGTGCAGGACGCTCGGATTATTCTTTCAACCATTAGCACTGCAATTTCTGAAGAGCAAAGTCGGCGGTTTAATAACTTGGTCTGGCAGTCTATCGCTGGGCAGGGCGGTCTGACGGAGGATAGGCGACTGCCTGTTTTTCAGGGTGCGATGCCAACTTTAAGTGCGACAGGGGGTATTCATGTACAAGTCCCTATTGATAAAGAGGAGCTTGACCATAAAGACCATCTGGTTTATGTGCTAGAGCGGCTCAGCACGGAGCCGGGTTTTGGTTATCTAGATACGCTTATCAGCCGTGATGATGTGGATTTTAGCCCCATTCGGCTGGCTCATGAGCAGTGGGATTATAAGGAAGAAGGGCTTACCCCTGCCGCTGCTGCTCTTATCGCTGCCGCCGTCACCATCGCCACGGGGGCGGGCGGTCTGACGCAGGCGGGTGTCGGGGCGACATTGACAGGCAGTGCAGGGACTGGTGCAGGCACACTGGCAAATGCCGCTTTTTCCTCACTCATCTCACAGGCGACGGTCAGCCTTATCAATAACCAAGGCGACATCAAGCAGACCTTAAATGAGCTGGGTAGTAGTGACAACATCAAACAAATCACTCAAGCGGTACTGACCGCAGGCATTGCACAGGGTTTAGACCATTATCTATCCCAAGCCTTTTCTGCGACAAGCACCCTACAAAATGCCCAAGCCGTGCAGGCAAGCCTAAGTGAAAATCTTATCCGTGGTATCGTCCAAGGCACGGGCAGTGCCCTCACCCAAAATCTGCTCTACGGTACAGAGCTCACAGAAGCATTAAAGGGCAGCTTAACGGCAGCACTGGTGAATACAGCAACAGCCAATCTTTACCAAAACGGCATTAAGCCCATTGACCAAAATACGCTTATCAATAACCTTGCCCATAAGCTTGCTGCGGGTCTGACAGGCTGTCTGTCTGCCAGTCTAAAAGACCAGTCTTGTGAAGCGGCGGCTGTCGGTGCTATAATCGGTGAGATGGTGGGGGATTTTCTGGTCACAGATGCGATTCAGCTGCAGATAGACCTAGGCGTCCTACCAGAAGAAGACCGCCAAGACATCATCAATGCCGCAAGCCTCACCGCAGGTGCCATCGCCCTTTTATATGAATTTGACGTCACCACCGCCATGGAAAGTGCTAGGGAGGCGGTGGAGAATAATGCTGTGCATGGATGGGATGAGTTTTTCTATCAGGTTGGTGGTGGTCGAGAGTCTGCGGAAAATCAAGCGGCACTAGGTGCTTATTGTGCCAAACAAGCTGATTATGCAACATGCATGGGATGGAACAAGCAAAGCTTGTGGGATAAAGCTGTTCAATTACATGTTAATTATAATCATATGACAATCCTAAGCGTTTCTCATATGGGTGCTGAGCAAATTTTGATTATTAATAATAGAAATGGAAATGTCTATGCTTCGCTTTTAGGATCAAATGTTTCTTATGATGATATTAAAGATGGAAAAACTAGGTTGCCAGCAAGGGGTGCTAGAACACCAGGTATGTCGGTTAGCTGGGGTAATGTAGCAGGCAGGGGGGACTTAAGCATTGATGAGATAGATAAAGCGATTGAGGGTTTGTCTTTTTCTGCTCAGGTCTGTCACGGTGTCTGCATTGGCACAGGAAGGACTGCGGGTGGTGTGCCAGTGCACACTTATGGTGCAGGAACAACGGGTGCTGGGTTTACCACCAGTTATATGGTGCGGTTGCCTTTTACACTCACTAAGCAAGAGTTACAACAATTAATAAGACAAAAACAACCATGATAAATTACTTAAAAGAAAATTTTCGTCTTATTGTAGTTACTTTATGGACGATTATTGCTGTTGTTAGTACATGGTATAATCACAGATATAGTGATGAACATATTGAGGCTATGACTAAGATTTCTAACTTGGTTACACAAGGCATAGGCGAAGCTGATAAAAGTGAGTATAAGATTTCCTATGTGGCGTTTGCTTATTATTCTATGTCTTATTACTATTATGCTCCTTATGAGGATAAAAAATCCACTATTTTGAACAATATGGATAATAATAATGATTTTATTTTTTTAGGTAAATATCTTTACCATGGCGAAGTATCAATAAAATATTGCTACGGAATTTATAATGTAAATTTTTCGGAAATGACCAATCGTTCTTATATTGTTATTTTTGTAAACTATAGTAAGCAATCCGATTGCTATAAAAAGTACAAAAAATAACTAAATGATTTTACTGTAAGGCTGGTGTAATGGTGTTAATATGATTTGTATTTTCTTATTTCTCTGAAAATTTATCTAATTTATTATTTTTTTTTGGTATTTTCATTGGATTGTTATGCGTATTTTATGTTATTTTATTTTGTCTTTATTGGCGGTTCAGTCTTATGCAGATGAATTAAATGCATTGGCTGAGATTCAAACGCTGACTAATCAGCGTATTTTTGAAGAATTGCAAAAATCTCAGTATATGACAGAGGGTATGCCTGTCTATGGGAAAATGGATGTAGAAGCTTCGGCTATTATTGCAGATGAAAGACCGTGTTTTTTTATTAATTCTATTCGTTTAAGTATGCATGAGGCGTATTATTATGACTTTTTATTTTTAGAAAAAGAATTAAATAAAAAATCAACGGGTGTGATTGGTCGCTGTATCGGTGAGGAGGGTATAAAGAGCATTTTATCCTTTTCTCAGGATTTATTGATTGAAAAAGGATTTGTTACCTCTCGGGTGGTGATAAATTCTCAGGATTTAAACTCAGGGATTCTAGTGCTTGGCGTGGTTGTTGGTACGGTGGCGGATATTTATAGGCAGGAAAATGATGAGCGTATCAATCTAAATAATGCTTTGACATTTAAGTCGGGGGAAATTTTAAATTTAAGAAAATTAGAGCAAAGTATAGAAAATCTGAATTTCCCTAACCATGTAAAAGCAAATATAAAAATAGAACCCTCAAGACAATCCAATAATGATAACCATCAAGGTATTTCTGATTTGGTAATTTCAAGAAGCGTGGAAAATCCAGTGTCAGCACAGCTTATTATGAATAATTTTGGTAATCATAGTACAGGGGTTTATCAAGCAGGGCTTGGATTGACTGTGAATGAACCATTATTTAGCAATGATAAATTTTATGTGCAGTATTTAAGAAGTTTAGAGGGGGTAAATAACACACCTAGACCTGCAAGTAATGAAAATCTGTATATTAATTATCAATATCCGCTTAGAGAGTGGCGACTGGGTTTAAGTTATCATCGCAGCCATTATACGCAGTCTCTAAAAGGCTTAAATCATGACCCAATTTATGAAGGCATTTCAGAAAACAAGGAAGTTAAGTTAACTAAATCGCTGTATAGAGGCAGTGATTCTAAACTTTCGGCTTATGGGGCTATCGCCCATAGAAAATCAGATTATTTGATAGAGGGTGTAAAAATACCTGTACAGGCACGGCGAGTCACTCATTATACGTTGGGTTTTGATTATGAAAAAGTTTTTAGAAATTATCATCATTTAACTGTGGATTTTAATGTTAATAAAGGGGGTGGGGCTTTTAAGGCATTGCCTTTGCCTGAGCGTTTTTATAGTGAAGTAGATAGCCGCCCCTTAATCTGGCGTGCCGATATGAGTTATCGTTTTCCTTTTCAGGTGGGTGTGCATAACTTTGGTTATCGTATGCATTTAGAAGCTCAGTACAGTGAAGATAATTTAGGATTTAATGACAAGTTTACCATGGGGGATAGGAGTGCGGTTCGGGGATTTGATGGTAGGCGTTTATTATCAACCAACCAAGGAGTAATTTTTGGGCAGGAGGTTTTTTATCGTTTAAATAAATCCAATCCTCATCAAATATATATGGCAGTGGATAGAGGGATTTTGCGTGACGATATAAATGCATCAAACCATCATGCCATGGGCGGAGTTTTGGGTTATCGTTTTTCTATGAAGCGTATGAATTTTGACGGTTATGTGGGTTTTCCAATCATGCATGAAAATTTATCAAATAAAATAAACGCAGGGGTGCAGTTGGCGTTTTCATATTAGTGTGCTCTGATATGAAAGGCGATTATGAGCTTAAAAAAAATTTAAAAATCCCTAAAATTTTCCCAAAAAAAAGACTATAATAATAAGTGGCACTGCATTTAAAACCCTAAAAAAAGGACATTTTATGAACACCACAATCCAATCTCGTCTCGCCACGCTCCGCCAAAAAATGAGCGAACAAGACATCAAAGCCGTCATCATTCCATCGGCCGACCCGCATATGAGCGAGTATTTGCCCGACTGCTACAAGGGGCGGGAGTATTTTTCAGGCTTTACAGGCTCGGTTGCCACGCTGGTGGTTGGGGCGGAGTTTGCCCAGCTTTGGGCGGATAGCCGTTACTGGATTCAAGGCGAAATTCAGCTACAAGGCACAGGCATTGCCCTTTGTAAGCTGATTGGCGGACAGCCTGCCTATGGCGAATATTTGGCGGACAACCTAGCCAAAGGCGACAAAGTTGCCATTGACGGCTTGACCTTGTCGCTGGGCGAATTTGAAAGACTTGGCGATTTGTTTGCCAAAACAGGCGTAGAATTGGTTATCAATGATGTTGTCAATACCGCTTGGGAAAATCGCCCTGCCTTACCGTCCGCTCCGATTTATGCCCACGCTGACAACTTTGTGGACACGGCCACAAGCGAAAAACTTGCCCAAGTTCGCCAAAAAATGAGTGAAAAAGGGGCGGATTGGCATTTGATTTCTAGCCTTGATGACATTGCGTGGCTGACCAATTTGCGTGGGGCAGATGTGGAATGTAACCCTGTGTTTTTGTCGCATTTGCTTATTGGCAAAAATACCGCCACGCTATTTGTCAATGAACAATCAATTTCTAATGAAATTAATGAGTTGCTAAAAAAAGCAGGCATTGACACCGAAAATTATGATGACATTGCCGACTGTGTCAAAGATTTGGCAGGCGTGGTATTGATTGACCCTGCCAAAACCGCCAAAGGCATTGTGGATTATTTCCCAAAAGACGTAGAGTTTGTCAAAGCGATGAATCCAAGCACGCTGTTAAAGGCGGTCAAATCGGACAATGACATCGCTCACATCAGACAAGCAATGGTGCAAGATGGGGCAGCGTTGTGCGAGTTTTTTGCCGAGTTTGAAGACAAAATCGCCAGTGGCGAGACTTTGGACGAAGTGGACATCAGCGAAATGCTAATTTCTGCCCGTAGCCGTCAGCCTTATTATCGTGGGACGAGCTTTGATACCATTGCAGGTTTTGGGGGCAATGGGGCGATTGTTCATTACCGTGCCGAACGCCCGACTTGTAAAACCTTACAAGGCGATGGTTTACTTTTGATTGACAGTGGTTGCCAATACGACAACGGCACGACCGACATTACCCGTATGGCAAGCGTGGGTAAGGTCTGCGATGATGCCAAACGAGATGTTACTTATGTCTTAAAAGCCCATATTGCCCTAGCTCGGGCGGTGTTTTTGGTGGGAACGCCCGCCCCAAGCCTTGATATGATTGCCCGTCAGCCGATGTGGGCAGTGGGGCTAAACTACGGACACGGCACAGGACACGGCGTGGGCTATTTTTTAAATGTCCACGAAGGGCCACAAAGTATCGCCCATTCTGCTCCCATCACGCCTGAACGTACGATGTTAAAAGGAATGATAACCAGCAACGAACCTGGGCTTTATCGTACCGACAAATGGGGCATTCGCATTGAAAACTTGGTCGCCACTGTCCCTGCCTTTACCACCGAATTTGGCGAGTTTTTAAAATTTGAAGATTTGACCTTGTGTCCGATTGATACTCGTCTAATTTTGCCTGAGCTTTTGAATGCGGACGAAAAAGATTGGCTAAACGCCTATCATCAAAAAGTCCACAATGCCTTGATTGACAAGGTGGACGGACGGGCGAAGGAATGGTTGGTTGAGCGGACAAAGGCAATTTAAAGTCAAAATAAAAACCGCAAGAAAGGAATTTCTTGCGGTTTTTTGATTAAAAAATTTCCGATAAAAATAGGGCGTATTGAACCTTTATAATACTTTTTACAATTTGTTAATATTATAGAAATAAATTAATCGTTTTTGCATTAAAATGGCTAAATCTTGTTTTTCATCGCCAAAAGCTTGTTTGATAGAATTACTATCAAACTTCACTTTTTCCTTGAAGAACTTACGATTTATCTCATTTTTAATCGCAAATACAAAAGTTCAACATGCCCTAAATATATGGTAATTATTCTTAAAATAACTCCGAATGTGTGCCTATTCTGACAAAAGTAACATATTCAATCAATTCATCATTTTCATTTATTTCTTCTAAAAAAATTGATAAATCAACAGCCAATCGGGTTTAATGTGGCATTCCCAAAATCCACTATAATTGCCCGATAATAAATGTGGGCGATTATTTTCCTCCGATGGTGTATTTTCTATCAATTTTACCATTATGGTTTTGATGAGTATTAAATCATAATTGTGTTTTAAAAAGTTTTAAATCTTTTTCAAAACGATTGGTATAAATTGGCGTTTTCATTTAAATGCCAAATTTGTCAAATAACTCATCGGCATTTTTGCAAACGGTCAATCCTTTGCCTTGTTTGACTTTTTCTAGGGTGTCAAGCGTGTCTTTATTGGGAAGTTTGATATCAAACGGAATGGAGCGGGTTTCTTTGACTTGGCGAAAAAAACAGCTTAATGGCTTGGGACGGTTTAATGCCAAGCTCGTCAAAAATCTCAAAAACTTCTTGTTTTTCTTGGGCGTCAATGCGAAATTGATGCATTGTGGTCTAAGAAGCCATTATTTTTCTCCAATTTGTCATTACATTGTTATGGCACTGTAGGGATATTCTTTAAAAAAGTCAAATGGCTTTAACCTTGTCATTCCCGCTCTTTTTTTAAAAGAATTTCCCCACAAATCCCCAAAACTTGTGCTACAATGCGTCACTTAATAAAAATCCTACCGAACAATAACGCAGGGCGACTTACATTGATATGATAGATAACAGCACACAACACCAAACACCCGAGGGTATCTTGCTGACGCTGATACCTGCGGGCGTTGTCGTGCGTGGTTTTGCGTGGCTGGTTGATTTTTTGTTGCGGTTTTTTCTGTGTTTGTTGCTTTTGTTTGTGTTTTCTTTTTTTAAGGAAGTGGGCTACGGGCTGTCCATGCTGGCGTATTTTTTCGTGGTGTGGCTGTATCCTGTGCTGTTCGAGGTGCTGTGGGGTGGGCAGACCATCGGAAAGCGGATATTTAAAATACGCGTATGCATGGATAACGGTATGCCGATTGGCTGGCAGGCGTCCATGGTGAGAAATCTTTTGCTTGCGGCGGATTTTTTGCCGTTTGGGTTTTTTGCAGGGATTGTGAGTATGTTATTTAGTGGCAATGCCAAACGACTGGGCGACCACGTGGCGGGGACGATGGTGGTTTATGTTGCACAAAGGGCGACAGACCGCCCGATGAGCGATGAGCCGCCCGTGCCTTTGCCGATGGTGCTAAGCTTAGAGGAGCAGCAGGCGGTGCTGTCCTTTGCTGAGCGTTATGAGGATTTGCCCGTGGCAAGACGGCAAGAACTTGCCAAAATTTTAAGCCCGCTAACAAAAGACCAAAACCCCAGCCAAGCCATCTTGGGTTATGCTCAGACCATCATCGGTGACGCCACTTCGCACAAGGAGCGTTCATGAAGCGTTCTGGTTATGTAAAGCAAGCCGCCTTTGTTGCGCGTTATGAACCGCTGTGGCAGGCGTTTGATGAGCTGTGTCAAGAAAATGCTATGACGGGCGGTCAGCGATTTTTATCAAAGAAAACCCATCAAGGCTATCCTCTGGTGGTGCTGTATCGGCAGATTTGTGAGCATTATGCTTTAGCGCGTCAAAGAAACTACAGTCCCAAGCTAACAGAAGCATTGCATGAGCGGGTACTGCTGGGTCATCGGCTGATTTACCAGAGCAAAAAAAGCGACCGCAGGCAGTTTTTGGCATTCGTCCTCCAAGAATTCCCCCAAGCGGTCAGAGACCACGCACGGTTATTTTGGCTGTGTACTTTGGTGTTTTATGTGCCGTGTGTATTGATGGGTGTGGCGTGTTATTTGAATGATGAACTGATTTATGCGGTGATGCCATCTGGCGAGGTGGCGTCCATGGAAAGCATGTACGACCCGAGTGCGGATAGAATTGGGCGAGAGCGTACGTCTGCCACGGATTTGATGATGTTCGGGCATTATGTAAAAAACAATGTCGGCATTGATTTTCAGGTGTATGCCTCGGGGCTGTTTTTTGGGATTGGGACGCTGTTTGTAACGTTGTATAATGGCGTGGTGATTGGGGCGGTGGCAGGGCATTTGACGGGTTTTGGCTCGGGCGGGACGTTTTGGTCGTTCGTGGCGGGGCATGGCTCGTTTGAGTTGACGGGGCTTGTGATTGCGGCGATGGCGGGATTAAAGCTTGCTGTGCCACTCATCGCACCTGCACCCTATGGGCGTCGGGCGGCGTTTTTGGTGGCGGGGCGTGAGAGCATTCGGCTTTTGCTTGGGGCGGCTTTGATGACGTTCATTGCGGCGTTCATTGAGGCGTTTTGGTCATCTCAGACTTATATCCCGAATGCGGTCAAATATGCCGTAGCAGCTGGGCTGTGGGCGTTGGTGGCGTGGTACTTGCTGTTTTGTGGTCGGGGGACGTATGAGGATTGATAGGCTGACTGCACGTGTCCGCCCCTTAAGCCCCGACCAAGCGTTAGACCTTGGTATGGCAATGGCACGGGCATGGTATGTGCCATTGGTGACGCTGTGGTTTTTGTCGGCTTGGGCGTTTTTGCTTTTGTTTTTTCTGGTGGGTCTATTTGAGCAGCGTGATGGCATGATAAGCGAGAACTGGGTGTTTTTTATGTGGTTTGTGCTGTTTTTGACCCGCCCTTATTATGAGTTGTCTTTATTGTGGTTTTTAAGTCAAAAACTGTTCAATGACGCCCACGTCCCGAAAAAAATCACCTTAAAAAGCCTTGGCGTGCCTTATGGGGCTTGGTGGAGGTTCTCTTTGAGACATCGGCTTGGCGGTCGACGGATTTTGGCGGCGGCGGTATATGTGCTAGAAAATCAGCGTCAAAAACGGGCGATCAATGCCCGCTTGTCCTTGCTGGCTCGAGGGCAAGCGAATGCAGGTCTTCGGCATTGGTTGACATTTATGGCGGTGGAGTGGCTGTTGTTTTTCGGCTTATTTGTGTTGATGGTGGAGTTTTCACCGTTTAATGTAGGTCAGGCAGATGTGCCATGGCAAAGCTACTTTGAGACGGGTTATCTGCCGTGGTGGTTGTTTTTGCTCATTGTGGGGCTGTATGTGGGGGTGGTTGGGGCGATGACGCCGTTTTTTGTGGCGAGTGCGTTCGCTTTGTATGTGTGTCGCCGTAGCTTGCTTGAGGGCTGGGAGATTGAGCTGTTATTTAGGCAAATGGCAAGCCGTTACCAAGACGCCCAAATCACCCACAAAGCGGGGCGGTCATGAGTGGATTCTCCTTTCGAGTGCTGGTGGTTGTACTTGGTTTGGGGGTGTCATGCCCAAGCGTGACGTATGCCACCCAGACCATGCAGTCAGAGTCTCTTGCCCTAGTCGTCCTTGATTCTGCCGATGACCCTGCAGCGTTTAAGGCAGAGTTTGAGGCATTGTTAAGAAGCCCCGCCTATAGCGACAGCTACACCAGCGAGCATTGGGTAAAAAAACGTAGCGAAGAGACGCCCGACAGACCGCTAGAACCGCTTGATGAATCGTGGGCGGCGTTTTTTCGGCGGGTGGTGGATATTTTGCATAACATTGCTTCGGTGATTGGGGTGGTGGGCAAGGTGCTGCTGGTTTTGCTGTTATTGGCGTTTATGGCGTGGTTGTACCGTCATAGAGGGGCGTTCGGGCAGATTTTGCCTAAATTTAATAAAAAATCCTTGACGACCTATCAAGTTTCACCCGAGGCGGACACTTTGGCGGATTTGCCCGATGATGACGCCATCAGTGCGGCGGTGGCGGAATTGTTCGGGCGGGGGGCGTATGTGGCGGGGTTATCGCTTTTGTACCGTGGGAGTTTAAGGCGGTTGTCGCTGACGCATCAGTTGCCCATTAAAAAAAGCCAAACCGAGGCACAGTGCCAAGCCTTATTAAAAAAAGCCGCCCAGCTTGAAAAAAATGAACAGGCTTTTTTCGATGAGCTGGTGTTCTTATGGCAAGCCACCGCCTATGGCAAACAGTCGCCGAAAGTCTATACAAAGCGTATGCTGGCACTGCTGCCGCTTTGGCAGACGTTTGGCAAACAAGGACGGGGCGATGATTGACAGAAAAAATAACGACCACACAGTAAAAATACTGTTTTATATTGGGCTGTTTTGTGTCATTGCGTTTTTGGTGTGGTTTTTTTATAGCCATGAAAAAGTCGTGAGTGATACCCGCTACCGCCCCAATGCCACCGCCAAGGAAAGCCCGTTTTCTGCCGCCAATCTGCTACTAACCACCCAAGGCAAACAGGTCACAGTACTCACCCAAGAAACCAGCAGTCTGAAACTAAAACAGCTATGGCAAGACACAAAAAACGCCAAGGGGAAGCTTGTCATTTTAACCCACATGGATACACCGCAGGCAAGCCATCTTGAGGGGATTATTCGCTGGGTGCAGGCAGGCGGGCATTTGGTGGTGTATTCAAATGACCAGTATGAGCATGAAACGGGGGTATTTGACACCGCAAATGACGACTGGCAAAACTACACCCGCAAGGAAAATCCACTGCTCATAAAACTGGGTATTTATGCCGAGTCAGACAGCATCGAGGTGAATAATGACTTTAATACCTATCTTGTGCCGCTTAGACTGCCCGATGGACAGCTGTTGATTGTTGATGACCCGGTGGCAGGCAAGCTAAACGCCAGTCGTTTTTTGTCTATGCACCCAGAGGCGGTGGCACGAGACTACCAAGCTGTGCGATACGACAAGACGAGAGGCGAGGGCGTGATTGACAGAACGCATTTATCTGAGTCGTTTTCTGAGCTGGACATCGGGCAGGCGTCCAAGCTTTTGGTATTTTTAGAAGAAAGTCAAAAAAACTACAACAGCTACCAACCAGAACGGCTGATTTTTGATAGTGATTATGGGCAAGGACGGCTGACGGTGCTAACGCATCAGGCGTTGTGGGTGAATCCTTTGCCGATGGGCTTTGAGCCAGAAGCGTCAAAGAAGGAGACGGAGCAGGCGTCTCGTCTTTGGCGGTATTTGCGTGGGAATTTGTTTTTTGGGGTGGATTATCAAGGTGGGATTAGTACCGCCGACCATGCCTATCTGTTAAGCCACCTTAGCCAAGACGCCACGGAGGTGTGGCTGGTTCCTAGGTTAAAAAGCGAGAATTTTATCTCGACATTGTGGGAGCATTTGCCGTTTTTTATGGGGGCGTTGTTGGTTTTTGTGTTGGGGATGGGGTTGTCTTTGCCGAGAAAATTCACGCCTGTGCGTGAGGTGGTGAGTGACGAGAGCGAGAATCTTTTGGCGTATTTTGAGTATGTGGGGCAGTATCTGTGGGCGAGCGACCAAGTCGAGGCACTCATGCGTACCAACCGTGAGCGGCTTTTTGAAAAAATCCATCTAAAATATCCAAGTTTAAACACTGCGTCCAAGCCAAGCCCTGAACACAGCCACGCCATCGCCCAAATGCTGACATTGCCCGTGTCTGTGGTGGAGAATGCCTTGTTTGGCACATGGCAGAGCCAAAGTGAGTTTTTGATGGTGTGTCAGGATTTTATGCGGGTGTTTGGGCAGCTACGTTAGGGCTTGTGCGGGCATTGGTTGGGATATGAATTGAGTAACATAAACTAAGGTGCATTATGACAACAAAACAACTGGCGGATTATTTGCCTGCGGCTAATGCCGACATCACTGCCTTAAGAAGTGCCATCGCTCAAGCGGTGGTGGGACAAACAGCGGTGATTGATAAGCTCATCGTATGTCTTTTGGCGGGCGGTCATGTCTTGCTTGAGGGCGTGCCGGGGCTTGGTAAGACCTTATTGGTTAAAACCTTGGCAAAGGCGGTCACAGGGGAGTTTGGGCGGATTCAGTTTACCCCAGACCTTATGCCATCGGACGTGGTTGGGCATACGTTATATGACATGAAAACAGGGCAATGGGTCACCAGAAAAGGGGCGGTGTTTTGTCATTTGTTATTGGCGGATGAGATTAACCGTGCGCCCGCCAAGACCCAGTCGGCACTGTTGGAGGTGATGCAAGAAGGGCAAGTCACCATCGAGGGGACGACTTATGATATGCCAAGACCCTTTTTGTGTATCGCCACCCAAAACCCCATCGAGCAGGAGGGGACGTATCCCTTGCCTGAGGCACAGCTTGACCGCTTTTTGATGAACATTTTTATGGATTATCCTGAGTATGAAGACGAAAAAGCCATGCTCATCGCCCAGACCACAGGGCGGGTGGGAGATAGGCTGGATTTGTCAGCGGTAACGGGGGTGCTGTCGCCTGAGCGGCTTTTGCAGCTACAGAAGCTGGCGGCGTTTATCACGGTTGATGAACGGGTGGTGACGTATGCTTTGGATATTGTCAGACAAAGTCGGCAATTTATGGGCATTGACAGCGGTGCTGGTAGCCGTGCAGGCATGGCATTGATTCGTGCTGCTAAGGCGTATGCGTTATGCTCGGGGCGAGCGTTTGTTGTGCCTGAAGATGTGCGTTTTGTGGCGTTTGATGTTTTGCGTCATCGCATTCGTTTGACGGCGGATTATTTGATTGAGGGTCATCGGGTTGATGACGTCATAGCAAATTTACTGGACAGCGTTCATGCACCCAGAACCTAAGCTAAATTTACACACCTTAAAAAAGACGCTCCCAAAAGCACTAAGTGCCTGTCTGCCGCAGCTGTCTGTGCATGGGCAAAAGGTTCTGTTTTCGGGGCTGGCTTTGCTTGCGTGTTTGGATTTGGTGCGGTTGTTTTTGGGGTATCAAGGACTGTTTTCTGTGGCAGAATCAGGCATTGGCTGGGTGCTGTGGGCGGTGGTGCTTGGGCTGTTTGGGCTGTTTTTATTTGAGCTTGTGTGGCTGTATCACTGGCGGTTTTTTTCGTCTTTTTTAAAGGATTTGACGTGGACACGCACACTCAATCATAACCTTTCAGCACACCGCCCGAGCGTCGTTACTTTGGTGGGTCGTACCAGTACCGCCCCGAAAAACGCACATTTTTTATTAAATGACGGATTGTTCGCCCATGCTAAGGCGGAGGCGTTGCCTGTGCGTTTATCCGCTGATGAGCTGGTGGTAGATGATGGCGGGGCGGGGCTTGGCATTCATTATGAGCTTGTGCCGTTTGGGCGGGGGCGTTTTTCTTTTGATGGGGTATATTTGGCATTGGTGGGGCGGTTTGGGTTATTAAAACTATACCATCATGTGCCAGAATCACAGATTTTAGGGCAATCTTCTGTGCGAGTGTTCGCCGATTTTCAGTTAAGCCACCCTGAGCAAATGACGCTTGTAGCTGGCAAATCAACCATGGACGGGCAATTAAAACAAAAACGCCGAGGGCTGGGGCAGGATTTTCACCAAATTCGCAGCTACAGCACAGGCGACAGCCTACGAGAAGTGGACTGGAAAGCCACCTCACGGCTGTTACGCTTGATGAGTAGGGAGTTTCAGGACGACAAAGAGCAGACGCTGTTTTTTATGGTGGACAGCTCAAGCCGTATGCGTCATGCTCACATTGACCCATTGGAACCCTTGAAAAAAATCAGCCACCTTGATGGCGTGCTTAGCACCATGCTCGCTTTATCCAAGGCGGCGTTAAAGGCGGGGGACTCTGTGGGGTTTATGAGTTTTTCGGGCATTGATGACCGCCTTGTTTTGCCGAAAAAAGGCATGGGTGTGCTTAATGAGCTGGTGGATAAAAGCTTTGACATCAAGCCGTCCACGCTCATGCCTGATTACCTATCCGCTGCAAAAACCTTGCTCGCCACCCAAAAAAGACGGGCATTTGTGGTGCTTTTGACCAGTCCTAGAAGTGAGAGCTTTGAGGAGCTAAGCCATGCCATAGAGCTTTTAAGAGCGAAACATCTGGTGCTAGTGGCGACTTTATATGAAAGTGACATCGCTGTGACTTTGGATGAAGCTCCCCAAGATTGGCAAAAGGCGTGTCGGCAACAGGTGGTGATTGAGCATTTGGCGGTGTCACGGCTTTTGATGGCGGCATTGCAATCGAAGTCAGGGGTGTATGTGCTGCAGTCCACGCCAGACAAACTGCCGCTGGTGCTGACGGAGCGTTATTTTGCCTTGCGTCAACGATTGCGTTAGAAAAAATGTGAAATTTATAAGAAAAAAGTTGCAATTAAAAAAAATGCTGGTATAATAATAGTCCTTAACACCTTAGGCGATTGGCTCAATTGGTAGAGCAGCGGACTCCAAATCCGCAGGTTGGGGGTTCGAGTCCCTCATCGCCTGCCATCTTTTTAGGTATATAAAACATACCGTACCACTTCTGTCACACCAAAAAGCTTATCTATTGACTTATAGGCTTGGTTTTTTCAAGGCAATTTTTTAGCATGAGCGATAATAAAGACACGCTTGAAAAAAAGTTAGCGGACGCTAAAGCTATGGCTGGCGATATGCTGCAAAAACGCCAAAATCCTGTCGTTGTCTCAAAAGAAAGCGTGGTTGAAGTCGCTAAGCAACGCTCCGCCAAAGACATTGTCTTATGGCTCGTGGCGGTATTCTGCCTTATTAGTGCAACCCTTGCCCCAGATTACTTAACAGCTGTATGGGCACCTGCCAATAACACTTGGGTGCGTTTGGGCATGACGGTGGGCTTGGTGATTGTAGCATTGTTATGCTTGGCATTCACCAACCAAGGCGGGGCATTTAAAACCTTATTAAAAGACGCAAGCATAGAACTGCGACGCATCACATGGCCAAGTAAAAACGAAACCACCACCTACACATGGCAGGTGATTGTGGTGACGATTATCGCAGGTATCATTGTTTGGCTATTAGATAATTTCTTTAATTATGTTGTGGGCTTTATTTTAGGCTCTTAAGTATTTTTGGCTTGGCATTTGCTGAGCCTTCATTGATTTATGGACTTTTTGGCGTTATTGTTGAGTTGGGGTTAGTATGAGCGAAATGCGTTGGTATATCATTCAGGCGTTTTCTGGCTATGAAAAACAAGTACAAAGGTCGCTTAATGAGCGTATCAAACGCAGCGAGCTGGGTGAGTTTTTCGGGGAGGTTTTAGTGCCTGTCGAAGAAGTCATCGAAATGAAAGATGGCAAAAAACGCACCACGGAACGTAAGCTTTTCCCGGGTTATGTGCTTATCAATATGAGCATGACAGATGAAACGTGGCATTTGGTGAAAAATTGCCCGAATATTAACGGTTTTATCGGTGGTACGCCAGAGAATCCTGCGCCGATTAGCAAGGTTGAGGCTGACCGCATTTTAAACCGCATTAACCAAGGTGGTGATGCACCTCGTCCGAAGACGCTATTTGAGCCAGGCGAAGAAGTGCTGGTAATTGACGGTCCATTTACTGACTTTAAAGGCTTGGTGGAAAAAGTGGATTATGAGAAATCCAAGCTGCACCTAACCGTCAGCGTCTTCAACCGCCCAACACCTGTTGAACTAGAATTTTCCAAAGTGGAAAAAACCATTTAATCAAGTCCATTTCGGACAGTATCGTCCTTCGGGGCATCACGGGGAGCTATTTTAGCGTTTGTACCCACTATTAGGAGAAAATCCATGGCAAAGAAGATTGATGGCTACATCAAGCTACAAGTGCCTGCGGGCAAAGCCAACCCATCACCACCGATTGGTCCTGCTTTGGGTCAAAAAGGTGTGAACATCATGGCGTTCTGTAAAGAGTTTAACGCAGCGTCTGCCAACCTAGAACCAGGTTTGCCGATTCCTGTAGAAATCACTGTTTACAGCGATAAGTCATTTACCTTCATCATGAAGTCACCACCAGCGGCGGTATTGCTACGTAAAGCAGCAGGCATCGCGAAAGGGTCTTCTGTTCCAAATAAAACCAAAGTGGGTACAGTAACTCGTGCTCAGTTAGAAGAAATTGTTAAGACTAAGCAAGCCGATTTGACCGCTGCTGACCTTGACGCGGCTGTAAAAACCATCGCAGGTACAGCACGTTCAATGGGTCTTAATGTGGAGGGTGTGTAAATGGCTAAGCTAACCAAAAAACAAAAATTGATTGCCGATAAAGTAGATGGCAACAAGTTGTACACTTTGGCGGAAGCTGTAGAAATCCTAAACAGCCTACCTGCTGCGAAGTTTTCTGAGTCTATCGACATCGCCATCAACCTAGGCGTTGACCCACGTAAATCTGACCAAGTGGTTCGTGGCGCAACCAACCTACCCGCAGGTACTGGTAAAACCAAGCGTGTTGCGGTATTTGCTCAAGGTGCTGCCGCTGACGCAGCCAAAGAAGCGGGTGCGGACATCGTAGGTTTTGAAGATTTGGCAGAAAGCATCAAAGGCGGCAACATGGACTTCGATGTGGTGATTGCCTCTCCAGATGCGATGCGTATCGTCGGTCAGTTGGGTACCATCCTAGGTCCACGTGGTCTTATGCCAAACCCAAAAGTTGGCACAGTAACTGCTGACGTTGCGACTGCGGTGAAAAACACCAAAGCAGGTCAGGCACAGTACCGTGTTGACAAAGCAGGTATTATCCATGCGTCTATCGGTCGTGTTGGTTTTACTGCTGAACAAATCGAGCAAAACGCTTCTGCGTTGTTGTCAGACTTGAAAAAAGCAAAACCAGCGACTTCAAAGGGCATCTATATCAAAAAGATTACCTTGTCTAGTACCATGGGTCCTGGTATTGCGATTGACCCTGTGCCACATCGCAATAACTAAGCTTTTGCTTAAAAAAATACCACCAAAAAGGTGGTATTTTTTTATTTTTCTGTTATAATATTCAGGATTTGCTGGCTTTGACTGGCAAAACCCTTTTAGTTCAGCACACGGGTTGTGCTGTCTAAGACCGTAGGTGGCGGCACACGCCCTTTAAATTACCTTTGGTAAGCCTACGCAGACGGTGAACGTCGCCGTATTGGTGCAAGTCCTCTGACTTGTGAAAATCAGTAACTATGGAGACAACCCATGGCATTAAATCTTCAAGACAAACAAGCAATTGTTGCTGAAGTCAATGAAACTGCCAAAGGTGCCCTATCTGCTGTTGTGGCTGACTCTCGTGGCGTCACAGTAGCAAAAATGACCGAATTGCGTAAAGCCGCTCGTGAAGCTGGTGTTGAAATGCGTATCGTGCGTAACACTTTGTTGCGTCGTGCCTTAGAAGACACTGACTATGCGTGCATGAACGAGCTATTCGTAGGTCCTACGCTGATTGCTTTCTCTAAAGAACACCCAGGTGCTGCGGCACGTTTGTTCAAAGAGTTCGCAAAGGCGAACGACAAGTTCGAGATTAAAGGTGCAGCCTTTGAAGGTGAATTCATCGATGCAAAATCGATTGACAAACTTGCAACACTACCAACTTACGACGAAGCCATTGCACGTTTGATGGGTACTATGAAAGAAGCTGCTGCCGGCAAGCTTGCTCGTACCTTGGCTGCGTTGCGTGATAAGTTGCAAGCAGAAGCTGCTTAATTTTAAGTTTATTTTTTAACATTTTTTAGGAATAATTGCTATGTCATTGACTAACGAACAAATCTTAGATGCAATCGCTGCTAAATCAGTAATGGAAATCGTTGAGCTTATCTCTGCGATGGAAGAAAAATTCGGTGTATCTGCTGCTGCTCTAGCTGCTGCTCCTGCGGCAGGTGGCGACGCTGGCGGTGCTGCTGAAGAGAAAGACGACTTCACTGTTGTTCTAACTGGTGCTGGCGACAAGAAAGTTGGCGTAATTAAAGTTGTACGTGAGTTGACCGGTCTAGGCTTGAAAGAAGCGAAAGACCTGGTTGAAGGTGCACCACAAACCATCAAAGAAGGCGTTGCTAAAGCTGAAGCTGAAGAAATCAAGAAGAAGCTTGAAGAAGCGGGTGCAACTGTTGAGCTTAAATAAGCCCATCTTTTCTGAACAAGCCGCCTAAGTTAATTTTGGCTTAGGCATTAAAAAAAGCTGATAATCGCTTGCATTATCAGCTTTTTTCTGTTACAATTCAGTATTTGACCTTTTGTGTGGATTGGTCAAGGCTTTGGCGTTGCCAAGTAAGCCAAAAACCGATAAGTTTAGCATTTTTGTTATCTTTATGGGTATTTTGGTAAAAACGCTGAGTTTTCCCACACAAGCAAAAAGGACAAACCGTGCTGATGCAACAACCTTACCTGTCTTAATGTTTTGATGTGCTAAATGCCCTAGTGGTATTTGGTGTTTTGTTGTGTCTGATGATTTGATTTTTCTGCTTTAATACGCTCTACCCAGCAAGACTGTCTTGACAAACTTGCATGGCTCACCCTTTGTTTTGGTTTACTGTAAGGAACATTAATGGCATATTCTTATACCGAAAAAAAACGCATTCGTAAAAGTTTCTCAAGACTCCCAAATGTCATGGATGTGCCGTATTTGCTCGCCATTCAGGTGGATTCTTATGAGCAATTTTTACAAGAGCATAAAAAGCCTAAGGCTCGTGCGAATGTCGGTCTGCAAGCGGCTTTTTCTTCGATTTTTCCGATTGAGAGCAATTCAGGCAATGCTGAGTTGCAGTTCGTTGAGTATCAGTTGGGCGAACCTGAGTTCGATGAGCGTGAGTGTATCATGCGTGGTTCAACCTTCGCAGCCCCTTTGCGTGTAAAAATCCGTTTGGTCTTAAAAGATAAAGACCAAAAAGACAAAAACGCCAAAGCTGCCATCAAAGACATTCGTGAACAAAATGTCTATATGGGTGAAATCCCACTAATGACCGAAAACGGTACATTCATCATTAACGGTACAGAGCGTGTGATTGTATCCCAGCTGCACCGTTCTCCTGGTGTGTTCTTTGACCATGACAAGGGTAAATCCCACTCAAGCGGTAAGGTGCTTTATAATGCCCGTATTATTCCTTACCGTGGTTCTTGGCTGGATTTTGAATTTGATGTCAAAGACTTGGTCTTTGCTCGTATTGACCGCCGCCGTAAGCTTTTGGCGACCATTATTTTACGTGCCATTGGCATGGATACGGCTGAGATTTTAGAAACTTTCTTTGAGACGGTGCAGATTTTCCGTAGCGAAGAAGCGTTCCAAATTGACCTTGTGCCAAGCCGTCTATTGGGCGAGATGACTCAGTTTGACATTGTGGATAAAGCAGGCAATGTCATCGTTGAGCAGGGCAAGCGTATCAATGCCAAGCGTATCAAAGAGATTGAAAAAGCAGGTTTGACCAAGCTGTCTGTGCCTGATGATTATCTATATGAAAAAGTGCTTGCCCGTGACATCGTGGTTGATGGTGAAGTGCTGGTACGTGCCAACAGCCTCATCGACCATGAAACTTTGGTGAAAATCGCCAATAAAGGCGTAGAAAGCTTTAGCATTCTGTTTACCAATGACATCGACCATGGTTCATACATCGCAGATACGCTGCGTGCGGACACGGTTTTGACCCGTGAAGAGGCGTTGATTGAGATTTATAAAGTCATGCGTCCAGGTGAGCCACCGACCGTTGAGACGGCTGAAAAATTATTTGAACAAATGTTCTTTAGTCAAGAGCGTTATGATTTGTCAAATGTCGGTCGTATGAAGTTTAACCGCCGTTTGGGTCGTGAGTTTGTTGATACGGACGACATTGAAGTTCAGCGTGAGCAAGGCGTATTGTCGAAAGCGGACATCATTGATGTATTAAAAGAATTGATTGAAATCCGTGATGGTCGTAGCAATGTCGATGACATTGACCACTTAGGTAACCGCCGTATCCGCTCTGTGGGCGAGATGACCGAGAACCAATTCCGTATCGGTCTTGCACGTGTAGAGCGTGCGGTTAAAGAGCGTTTGATGGCGGCTGAGGCAGATAACCTATCACCACAAGACTTGATTAACTCCAAGCCTGTGGCGGCGGCGATTAAAGAATTCTTTGGTTCATCGCAGTTGTCTCAGTTTATGGACCAAAACAACCCCTTGTCTGAGATTACGCATAAACGCCGTGTGTCAGCACTGGGCCCTGGTGGTTTGACCCGTGAGCGTGCAGGCTTTGAGGTGCGTGACGTACATCAAACGCACTATGGTCGTGTGTGTCCAATTGAAACGCCTGAAGGTCCAAACATTGGTTTGATTAACTCTTTGGCGGTATTTGCTAAGACTAACAACTTTGGTTTCTTGGAGACGCCTTATCGCCGTGTGATTGATGGCAAAGTAACCGATGAGATTGAATACGTTTCTGCCATCGAAGAAGTGGGCATGGTCATCGCCCAAGCTGACTCGCCCATGAATGAACAAGGTGAGCTGACCGATGAGATGGTTAGCGTGCGTTATGATGGCGAATTTGTGCGTATGAGTGCGGATAAAGTGACGCACATGGACGTCTCACCTCGTCAGGTTGTGTCTGTGGCAGCAAGCTTGATTCCGTTCCTTGAGCATGACGATGCGAACCGTGCTTTGATGGGTTCGAACATGCAACGTCAGGCAGTACCAACCTTGCGTTCTGATAAGCCTTTGGTGGGTACGGGTATGGAGCGTCACGTAGCACGTGACTCAGGCGTGTGCGTGGTTGCCAAGCGTGGCGGCGTGATTGAAGAAGTGGACGCTAGCCGCATCGTGGTGCGTGTCAATGACGATGAAATGACCGCTGGTGAGGCAGGTATTGATATTTATAACCTTATCAAATACACCCGCTCGAACCAAAACACCTGTATCAACCAACGTGTCATCGTTAACCAAGGCGATGTTATCGCACGTGGCGACGTGTTGGCGGACGGTCCTTCGACTGACTTGGGTGAACTTGCCTTGGGTCAAAATATGCGTGTGGCGTTCATGCCGTGGAATGGTTATAACTTCGAGGACTCGATTTTATTGTCTGAGCGGGTGGTTCAAGAAGACCGCTTTACTACCATTCATATCCAAGAGCTAACCTGTGTGGCACGTGACACCAAGTTAGGTGCGGAAGAAATCACCGCCGATATTCCGAACGTGGGCGAGGCAGCACTTGCCAACCTTGATGAAGCGGGTATCGTTTATATCGGTGCGGAAGTGGACGCAGGGGATATTTTGGTGGGTAAGGTCACACCAAAAGGCGAAAGCCAGCTAACTCCAGAAGAAAAGCTGCTGCGTGCGATTTTCGGTGAAAAAGCCGCTGATGTGAAAGATACATCACTGCGTGTGCCATCTTCTACCAAAGGTACGGTGATTGACGTACAAGTCTTTACCCGTGATGGTGTAGAAAAGGACAGCCGTGCTAAGTCGATTGAAAAAGCGTTCTTGGACAGCTATCGCAAAGACTTAAAAGAAGAACTGAAAATCTTTGAAGATGCGGCATTTGGGCGTATTGTCAGTCTTTTGATGGGCAAAAAAGTCTCTGGCGGCGCAGGCTTTAAGGCAGGCACAGTACTGAGTGCTGAAATGCTAGAGGGCTTAAGTCTAGAGAACTTGCTTGATATTCAACCTGCAGAAGAGGAAGTGTCTGAGCGTTTGTCACAAATTAGCGACTTCTTAAAGGTTAAACAAGAAGACATCGACAATAAATTTGCTGAGAAAAAACGTAAACTCACCCAAGGGGACGATTTGGCACACGGTGTCCAAAAAATCGTCAAAGTTTACCTAGCAGTGAAGCGCCGTATCCAGCCTGGTGATAAGATGGCGGGTCGTCACGGTAACAAGGGTGTTGTTTCTCGTATTATGCCTATTGAGGATATGCCTTATGATGAAAATGGCAACCCTGTTGACATCGTACTAAACCCGCTGGGCGTACCTTCTCGTATGAACATCGGACAAATCTTGGAGACGCATCTTGGTATGGCTGCCAAAGGTTTGGGCGATAGAATTGACGAGATGATGAAAGCCCAAGCTGCAGTTGGTGAGTTGCGTGAATTCTTGGACAAGATTTACAACAAAGTCGGCGGCGAGCAGGTGGATTTGGACAGCTTGTCTGATGAAGATTTGATGGCGCTTGCTCAAAATCTAAGAGCGGGCGTGCCGATGGGTACAGCGGTCTTTGATGGGGCAAAAGAAAGCCAGATCAAAGAGTTGTTGGAATTGGCAGGCTTGCATAAGTCAGGTCAGCAAACCCTGTACGATGGACGCACAGGCAAGAAGTTCGACCGTCCTGTCACCGTGGGTTATATGTATATGCTGAAACTGAACCACTTGGTTGATGATAAGATGCACGCACGTTCTACGGGTTCTTACTCGCTTGTGACGCAGCAGCCACTGGGTGGTAAAGCGCAGTTCGGTGGTCAGCGTTTCGGTGAGATGGAAGTCTGGGCACTAGAAGCATACGGTGCAACTTATACGCTGCAAGAAATGCTGACGGTGAAGTCGGACGATGTTGAGGGTCGTACCCGTATGTATAAGAACATCGTTGATGGCGAACAGTACATGAACCCAGGTATGCCTGAGTCCTTCAATGTCTTGACCAAAGAGATTCGCTCACTGGGCATTAACATTGACCTAAAAGACAAGAAATAAGCCAAAGCCCAAGTGATGTGTGATCGCTTGGGTGCGTTTATCCATTTGTATCGGTATAGTATAACGGAGAATTTCCTTGAAAGATTTATTAGACATATTTAAAGCCCAAGAGACCGATAAAGAGCGTGAATTTGATAGCATTCAAATTTCTTTGGCGTCCCCTGATACCATCAAATCATGGTCGCATGGTGAGGTAAAAAAACCTGAAACCATCAACTACCGTACGTTTAAGCCTGAGCGTGATGGTCTGTTCTGTGCCAAAATCTTCGGACCTGTTAAAGATTTTGAGTGTTTGTGCGGAAAATACAAACGCCGCAAGTTCCAAGGCATCATCTGTGAAAAATGTGGCGTAGAAGTGACCGCTGCTAAGGTTCGCCGTGACCGCATGGGTCATATTGAGCTTGCCAGCCCTGTTGCGCACATTTGGTTCTTGAAATCCTTGCCAAGCCGTATCGGTCTTTTGCTTGACATTACTTTGCGTGATATTGAGCGTGTGCTGTATTTTGAAAGCTACATTGTCACTGACCCTGGCATGACAGGTCTTGAGAAAAATCAGCTGCTTGATGATGAAGAATACTATAACGCTCTTGAGCAGTATGGTGATGAGTTCATCGCTAAGATGGGTGCAGAAGCCATTGCTGACCTACTAAAAGACATTGATGTTAACTTGGAGATTGATAACCTGCGTGCCGAAATTCCGCAAACAGGCTCTGAAACCAAGCTGAAAAAAATGTCTAAGCGTCTTCAGCTGCTAGAGGCGTTCCGTGACTCTGGCAACAAGCCTGAGTGGATGGTGATGACTGTTCTGCCTGTCTTGCCACCAGATTTGCGTCCGCTTGTCCCGCTTGAAGGAGGTCGTTTTGCGACTTCAGATTTGAACGATTTGTACCGCCGTGTTATTAACCGTAATAACCGCTTAAAGCGTCTTTTGGAGCTAAACGCCCCTGACATCATTGTGCGTAACGAAAAGCGTATGCTTCAAGAAGCGGTTGATGCATTGCTTGACAACGGTCGCCGTGGTCGTGCCATCACAGGTTCGAATAAGCGTCCATTGAAATCGCTTGCCGATATGATTAAAGGTAAGCAAGGTCGTTTCCGTCAAAACCTTTTGGGTAAGCGTGTTGACTATTCGGGACGTTCGGTGATTGTGGTAGGTCCGACGCTGCGTTTGCACCAATGCGGTCTGCCTAAGAAAATGGCGCTTGAGCTGTTTAAGCCCTTTACATATGCCAAACTGTTAAGCCATGGTATCGCTACCACAATTAAAGCT
The DNA here is from genome assembly GCA_030525705.1 of Moraxella sp. GTDB lineage: Bacteria > Pseudomonadota > Gammaproteobacteria > Pseudomonadales > Moraxellaceae > Moraxella. The sequence goes on along the minus strand of JAUNEE010000003.1, from coordinate 25,326 downwards.
GCCAAGAAAATGGTAGAGCGTGAAGAGCCTGCGGTATGGGATATGCTGGCGATGGTAATCCGTGAACACCCAGTCCTGCTAAACCGTGCGCCAACCTTGCACCGTTTGGGTCTGCAGGCTTTCGAACCTGTGTTGATTGAGGGTAAAGCGATTCAGTTGCATCCGCTTGTCTGTGCGGCATTTAACGCCGACTTTGACGGTGACCAGATGGCGGTACACGTGCCATTGACGCTTGAAGCCCAGCTTGAGGCACGTGCTTTGATGATGTCTACCAATAACATCTTGTCACCTGCTAACGGTGAACCGATTATCGTACCATCGCAAGACGTTGTTTTGGGTCTGTACTATATCAGCCGTAGCCACATCAACGCCCGTGGTGAGGACATGGTCTTTACCACAGTGAATGAGGCGCTGCGTGCCATTGGTTCTGATGATTTGTCTGTCAATGCAAAAATTAAAGTGCGTGTGACAGAAACCCTCATTGATAAAGAAACTGGCGAAAAAACCCAAGTCACAAAACTACAAGACACCGTTGCCGGTCGACTTTTGATTTGGAACATTATGCCAGAGGGTATGGCGTTCGAAGAATGCAACAAAGAGATGACCAAAAAGAACATCTCAGGACTGCTAAACTCCTGCTATCGTAAGCTTGGTGTGAAAGAGTCTGTACTGTTCGCCGACCATTTGATGTACCTAGGTTTTGCTCAAGCGACTTTGTCGGGCATTTCTATCGGTCTTGAAGATATGGTCATTCCGCCATCTAAGAAAGACATTATCGATGCGGCGGACGTGGAAGTGCGTGACATTGAAAGACAGTTCGAAGAAGGCTTTGTGACCGCAGGTGAGCGTTATAACAAGGTGGTTGATATTTGGTCGCGTACCAACGATAAAGTTGCCAATGCGATGATGGAAAACCTATCCACCGATAAAGTCATCAATGCTAAAGGCGAGGAAGAGTCTCAAAAGTCCTTTAACTCAATCTACATGATGAGTGACTCGGGTGCGCGTGGTAGTGCAACGCAGATTCGTCAGCTCGCTGGTATGCGTGGTTTGATGGCGAAGCCAGACGGCTCGATTATCGAAACCCCGATTAAAGCGAACTTCCGTGAAGGTTTGACGGTTCTTCAGTACTTCATCTCAACGCACGGTGCGCGTAAAGGTCTTGCCGATACCGCCTTGAAAACGGCGAACTCAGGTTACTTGACGCGTCGTTTGGTAGACGTGGCACAAGATTTGGTCATCACGCATGATGACTGTGGCACCAGTGCAGGTCAGCGTATGACGCCTGTGATTGATGGCGGTAAGATTGTTGAGCGTTTGGGTGACCGAGTGCTTGGACGTGTGGCAGCCAAAGATGTGGTGAATGCAGGCGGTGAGCTTGTGATTGCGGCAGGTACGTTGATTGACGAACGTCTGGTTGATGTACTTGATGAAAACGCCATTGATGAAGTTTGGGTGCGTTCTGTTATTACCTGTGAATCTATGCAGGGTGTGTGTGCGAAGTGCTACGGACGTGACTTGGCACGAGGTCACTTGGTAAATATCGGTGAATCTGTGGGCGTTATGGCGGCACAGTCCATCGGTGAACCAGGAACGCAGTTAACCATGCGTACCTTCCACGTAGGTGGTGCGGCAAGTGCTGCCTCTGTGGATAGTAGCATTTCTGTGGCGAACGCTGGCGTGGTACGTTTCCATAATATGAAGACGGTGTCTCATGCAGACGGTCATTTGGTTGTAGTTTCTCGTTCTGCTGAAATTGGCGTGGCGGATAGCCAAGGTCGTGAGCGTGAACGCTATAAAGTGCCTTATGGTTCTAGCGTGTTGGTGGCAGATGGCAGTGAAGTGGCGGCGGGTGAGACCATCGCCAAGTGGGATCCACATACCCACCCAATCATCACCGAGTTTGCGGGTAAGGCACGCTTTAGCGACATTACCGATGGTATGACCGCCACGGTGAAAGTTGATGAAAGCACAGGTTTGTCTTCTTTTGAAATCTTGGCGAGTAAAGACCGCCCAAGTACCGCAAAAGACCTACGTCCTGCCATTATCCTTGATACGGTTGAAGGTAAAGAAGTGGTTTACTTCTTGCCAGCTGAGACCATTATCCGTGTGAATGAGGGTGCGGACGTGGCTGCAGGTTCTGTGCTTGGTCGTGTACCACAAGCCACCTCAGGTACGAAAGATATTACCGGTGGTCTGCCACGTGTGGCTGACTTGTTCGAGGCACGCCGTCCAAAAGACCATGCGATTATGGCAGAGATTAGCGGTGTGGTAAGCTTCGGTAAAGAAACCAAAGGCAAAAACCGTTTCATCATCACCGATGAAGATGGTAATGTCCATGAAGAGCTAATCCCGAAATGGCGTCAAATCAACGTCTTCGAGGGCGAGACTGTACAGCGTGGCGAGGTTGTTTCTGACGGACCTCAAAACCCGCATGACATCTTGCGTCTGCAAGGCGAAACTGCCTTGGCGAATTACATCGTGAATGAAGTCCAAGAAGTTTACCGCTTACAGGGCGTGAAGATCAACGATAAGCACATTGAGGTTATCGTGCGTCAAATGCTGCGTAAGGTTGAAGTCACAGACGGTGGCGACTCAAGCTACTTCAAAGGCGACCAAGCTGAGTACAACAAAATCCGTGAACTTAATGCCAAGCTTATCAGCGAGGACAAATTCCCTGTGCAGTATGAGCGTCAGCTTTTGGGTATTACCAAGGCAAGCCTTGCAACCGAAAGCTTCATCTCGGCAGCTTCTTTCCAAGAGACCACACGTGTCTTGACAGCAGCTGCAGTGATGGGCAAGACAGACGACCTAAGCGGTCTAAAAGAGAACGTGGTTGTGGGTCGTCTAATCCCAGCGGGTACAGGTTTGGCATATCATCAGGCACGTGAACGCCGTGCTGCCAATGCCGCCGCCTTGCAGGCCCCAAGTCAAGAAGAAGTCACGGCGGATGCATTCAGCCAAGACTTAGGCGACCAGTTCAAGCAAGCCTTCGCTGATGAACTTAGTCAAAGTGGCTTTTAATCTTTAAAAAACACACCCCGAGCCTGACTTGGGGTGTTTTTTTGTGTCTGATGGCTGGGCTGGATTGGGCTTGTTGATTATGGGAAAAGAAAAACACTGTGATAAATCATGGTAAATTGTGGGGGGATTGACTATAATAAGCACTGCCAAGTTTCCCGCTGCAGATTTTGTCGTTGATTGAGTTGTGATTAACCGTATGCGGGCTAAGCGTCATAACTTTGTTTGTGACTTGGTATTTTTTATTAGATGATTGATATGACAACCGCCCACGATACTTTATTTACCACGCCTTTGGATAAATCCGCCCGCTTTTCTTTTGATGAGGAGGTGGTCGCCTGCTTCCCTGATATGATTCGCCGTAGCGTCCCTGGTTATGGGCAAATGCTCGCCATGCTGCCTATTTTCGCCCGTCGTCATTGTGCTTATCGCCAAACGAACGCCAAGGGGCAAAAGGTCAGCCGTATTTATGATTTGGGGACTTCTTTGGGGGCGGTATCGTTTGCCTTGGCGGAAAAATTTAATGCCGATGAATTAGAAATTTTGGCGGTAGATATTTCCGCTCCGATGGTTGACAAGGCAAAAACCGTATTAAATGAACATTATCCCAATCATCACATTGAGTTTATTTTGGCGGATATTTGTGAATTGGAATTGCAAGCGTGCGATATGATTGTGCTGAATTTAACCTTGCAATTTTTACCACCAGAAAAACGCTTGCCTTTATTAAAAAAATGCTACGAAGCTTTAAATGAGGGCGGTATTTTAATCTTAAGTGAAAAAACCCATTTGAATGATGAGCAGGATAATGCGTGGCTTGTGGAGCGTTATTATGATTTTAAACGTGCTAATGGGTACAGCGAATTAGAAATTAGCGGAAAAAGAAACGCTTTAGAGAATGTTTTAATTACGGATACGTTAAGCGAACATCATACACGTTTAAAAGAAGCTGGTTTTTCTAGAAGCTTAACTTGGTTTACGTTTTTAAATTTTGTTTCGGTGATTGCATTTAAAGCATAAGTTTTAAAAAATGGGATAATAACATGAATCAATCTTCTTATGAAAATTCAGAAGAAAATCAAAGTAGCCTTGAGCAAAATAGTGTGGTCGGCATTGAAAGTCGCCAAAGTATTTTTGCTAAGGTGATATTTGCTAGCCGCTGGCTGCAATTACCTATTTATCTGGGCTTGATTGTGGTGCAGGCGATTTATGCCTATAAATTTATGAAATCTTTGTGGCATTTGATTGTGAATCTTGGGCAGATGGACGAAAACACCATCATGCTGGCGGTTTTAAGTTTGATTGATGTGGTGATGATTGCCAACCTTTTGGTGATGGTGATTGTTGGGGGGTATGAGACTTTCGTATCAAGACTGAATGTGGATAGCCACCCCGACCAACCTGAATGGTTAAATCATGTGAATGCGTCCGTTCTGAAGGTGAAGCTTGCGATGGCGATTATTAGCATTTCAAGTATCCATATGCTGCAGACCTTTATTAACGCTGCCAATATGACCGAGGCGACAATGAAATGGCAGCTTTTATTGCATTTTGGGTTTTTGGCATCGGCGATTGCCATTGCGTATACCGATAAACTTTTGCATAATACCGCAGGACATCATAAGGCGTCATGATGAATAGCATTATTAAAAACGAACAAGAGCTGTATTTGACTTTGTTTTCTTTAAGTCAAACTTATCCTGTGGCGGGCGAATGGCTAAAACAATTACCCGATTGGCTGTCTGCCATAAAAAATAAAGAAAGATATGCCCATGCACCTTATTATGAAAGCGTGGTGAGTAAATTGCCAGAGGTGTCACCTGCTGCTGTGGATTTAAACAGTGCGAATGTCGGCAGCCAATTTATATTTCATGAAAATGACCATAAAAAAAGCACCGCTTTATTAAAAAATCTCATGCCATGGCGAAAAGGCGGTTTTTATTTCGGTGATGAGAATAGGCATATTCACATTGATACAGAATGGCGAAGTGACTTTAAATGGGATAGGCTTGTATCGCATATTAGCCCATTAAAAGGTAAGCGGGTGCTAGATGTGGGGGGCGGTTCTGGCTATCATGGATTTCGTATGGTGGGTGAGGGTGCACAGACGGTGGTGGTGATTGACCCATCGTGTCTGTTTTATCATCAGTTTATGGCGGTTCGGCATTTTTTGGGTGAGATGAAAAATCGCCACGGGCAGTCGCCGATTCATTTTGTGCCTGTTGGGCTTGAGGAGCTGCCACAGGGCGAGCTGTTTCACAGCGTGTTTTGTATGGGGGTGCTGTACCACAGAAAGTCGCCCTTTGAGTGCCTAGAGCAGTTAAAAGATAAGCTGCATAAAGGCGGTGAGCTGATTTTAGAGACCTTGGTGGTTGATGGTGATGAAACGACTGTGCTTGTGCCGTCCGACCGCTATGCGATGATGAATAACGTGTACTGCCTGCCTTCGGTGGCGGCATTGACGGTATGGCTTAAGAAGGTTGGGTTTTCTGAGGTGCGGTGTGTCGATGTCAACGTCACCACCACCGAAGAACAGCGTGCGACGGCATGGATGGATTATCACTCCTTAACGGATTTTTTAGACCCAAATGACGACACAAAGACCATCGAGGGCTATCCACGCCCGAAACGTGCGGTGATGGTGGCGAAAAAAACTTAATTATTAAACTTCAGGACGTCCAAGCGGATAAGGCTGGGCGTTTATGCAGTTAAATAAACCATTTGTCCAAAATCCATTCCACCACGCCTTTGGCGAGAAAGCCAAAAAACCCCATGCCTAATGCCACAAAAATCCAAAACGTACCAGCCTTGCCCGCTTTGGATTTTTTTGCGATGTCCCACATAATAAAAAACAAAAAGCCAATAAATAGCGGCAGTAGCCCATAAAGCCCAATCTTGGTAATGGTGTCCGCAGAAACAGCAAGAATCATAAATCCCCCTAAGTCAGTCAATGCGTGCATTATAACACGTTCGAAAAAAAGCGTGGGAATTTTACATGGCTTAATGCCCGCCTAAAGCGACCGAAAAAACCACGCACCTAAAAAAACTTAATGAAAAATACCTAAAAATTTGTTATAGTTTCAAGTTTCAATGCCAATTTTATGACGTAAAATACGTTTGTGAAGATTAAAATAAAGAGTGAACCATGACCGATACTGCCGATATTTTAAGCCAGTTATTTTCAACCGCCATTCAGACGCTGGTGGAAAATGGCACACTGCCTGATGTCAATCCGAAGATTTTATTAACCCGTACCAAAGACCCATCGCACGGGGATTTTGCGTGTAATGTGGCGTTAATGCTTGCCAAGCAGGCAGGGAAAAACCCCCGTGAGCTTGCCCAAAGTATCGCAGAAGCACTGCCCAGTCATGAGCTGGTGGAGAAAGTGGAGGTTGCGGGTGCAGGGTTTATTAACGTTTTTTTAAATCATACGGCAAAATTCTCGGTGCTTGACCAGATTTTAAGTCAAGGTATGGCATTTGGTACTTCACGTGTCAATGCAGGCAAGAAAATCCAAGTCGAGTTCGTTTCAGCGAACCCAACCTCCGCCTTGCACGTGGGGCATGGGCGTGGGGCGGCGTATGGCATGAGTGTGGCGAGCCTTTTGGCGGCGACAGGCTACGAGGTGCAGCGTGAGTATTATGTCAATGACGCAGGGCGTCAGATGGATATTTTGGCGACCAGCACCTATCTGCGGTATCTTGAGCTGTGCGGTGAGCCGATTGTCTTTCCAAGCAATGGCTATCAAGGCGATTATGTTAAAGACATCGCAGCGGCGGTTTATACAGAAGTGGGCGACCGCTTTCAAGCACCGTGGCAAAAGATGGTAGAAAACGTCCCATCTGACGCTGTCTATGAAGAAAAAGCGGGTGAAAAGGTGCTGATTTCTGGCGATAAAGAAACGCACATTGATGGCTTGATTGAAAACGCCAAAACGCTTTTGGGTGACGGCTATGCCATTTTCCATAAAAAGGCACTGGACAGCATTTTAGAGGATATTAAGGACGATTTGTCAGAGTTTGGTGTGCATTTTGATGCGTGGTTTAGTGAAAAATCCATCGAAAAAGACATTGATGCTGCTTTGGCATTGCTTGAACAAAAAGGTCATCTGTATGAAAAAGAGGGCAATCTTTGGTTTAAGTCTACCACCTTTGGCGATGAAAAAGACCGTGTGGTGAAGCGTGCTAATGGGCAGACCACTTATTTTGCTTCGGACATTGCTTATCATAAAAATAAGTTCGACCGTGGCTTTGATACGGTGATTAACGTCTGGGGGGCGGACCACCACGGCTATATCCCAAGAATGCGCGCGGTGCTGTCGGCACTTGATATCGACCCCAACCGCTTGGAAGTGCCGTTGGTGCAATTTGTGGCGTTGTATCGTGGCGATGTCAAAGTACAAATGTCCAGCCGTTCTGGGCAATTTATCACGCTGCGTGAACTGCGTGAAGAAGTGGGCAATGACGCCGCACGGTTTTATTATGCGGGGCGGACGCCGAATGTGCATATGGATTTTGACTTGGAGCTTGCCAAAAGCCAAAGCCGTGACAACCCTGTCTATTATATCCAGTATGCCCATGCACGGATTTGTCGAGTGTTGGGCAAGCTGGCTGAATTTGGTTATACCCAAGACGACACCCAAGGCAAAGCCAATGTCGTACGACTAACTGCTGAAAGTGAAAATGAGCTGGTCAAGGCTTTATCTGCTTATCCTGACACGCTGTTAAAAGCCGCAACTGCCCGTGAACCGCACATTCTTGCCAATTACCTAAAAGATTTGGCGCGTTTGTTCCATGGCTGGTATGATGCCGAGCGGATTTTGCCGAAGTCTTTGGAAGATAAAAGTGCAAGCGAGGCACAGCTTGCGTTAATGCAGGCACGTTTGTACTTATCTAAGGCGGTGCGTCAGGTGCTGGCGAACGGTCTTGGGCTTTTGGGCTTGTCCGCACCAGAGGTGATGTAAGGGGGTGCTATGCTAAAAAAACAGCCAAAGAATGCCCGTGGGGTGATAGACAACGAAGTAGAAACCAAGCGAAAAAACGGGCTGTACAGCCTTTTGATGATGCTTGTGGGTGCGTTGATTGCCTTGATGGTGGGGGTGTTTTTTTATTTGTCGCCATTTTTTAATGATAGCTCTCCGCCCTTGAATCAAGCGGTGGAAGTGGTGCCTTTGCCTGAAGAGACTGCCTCTGAGGTGACTGAGTATCAGTTTTATGAGGTGCTGCCCGAGCAGGAATTTCGAAGTGTGCCTGAGGAGGTGAGCGTCCAAGCTGAAAAACCCGAAAAAGTAGTTAGCCTAAAGGTGGATACCACCGTCAAGGCAGAGGTGCCCCCACCTGCCGAGGTGGACGAAATCACCGTGGTTGAAGAGGACGCCACCTATGATGAGCCAGAGCCGAGCATTAGTATCAGTACAGGCGCAGGCACAGGCACAACGTATATCCTGCAAGTGCGTAGCTATGAACTGGCGAATGACGCTGATTTAAAGCGTGCCGAGGTGATGATGGCGGGCATTGATGCACAGGTGCTAAAGCGGGACGATGGCACGGGCAATACCATCTACCAAGTCGTTTCTTTGCCCATGCAGACACGGGACGAGGCGATGAGTGCGTATAGACGCTTGCAGTCGAATGGCATTGATTCTGTGGTGGTCGAACAAAAACGTTAAGAAAAAACGCCAAGCGTGTGTTTGGCGTTTTTTTATCGATGGCTTGTGATTTAAAATAAAAAATAAAAAAAGAGTAAACAAAATGTCCGCTCATATTTTAGTGGTGGAAGATGAACTACCGATTTACACTTTGATTGCGTTTCATTTGACGCAGGCGGGATTTGTAGTAACGCATGGTGTCGATGGGCAAGACGCCAAGGATAAAATCAATGAAAAGCTGCCAGATTTGGTGCTGCTTGACTGGATGCTGCCTAAGCTTTCGGGCGTGGATTTGTTGGCGTGGCTGCGGGCGGATACTCGCACCAAGCAGTTGCCCGTGATTATGCTAACCGCACGAGGTGAGGAGGTAGATAAAGAGCGGGGGCTAAACATCGGTGCGGACGATTATGTGGTTAAGCCGTTTTCACCAAGGGAGCTTGTGGCACGTATTAACGCACTGCTTAGACGTGCCGCTCCCCAAAAGCTAGATACCGCCATTGCCTTTGGTAAGCTGAGTTTAAATCCAGATGTCCAAAGTGTGAGCGTGGCAGGCGAGCCGTTAATGCTGTCCCCGAGCGAGTTTCGTTTGTTGCATTTTTTTGTGACGCACGCCGACCGCACTTATAGCCGAGCTCAGCTTTTGGATTTGGTGTGGGGCGACCATGTGTTTGTCGAGGAGCGGACGGTTGATGTGCATATTGGGCGGTTAAGACGCGCCTTGCAGGCGGTAGGACTTGAACAATACATCAAAACAGTGCGTGGCTTGGGCTACCGCTTTAGTGATGAGGTATGAGCGTGCTAACCCGTGCCATTAAAGAGCTGCTGTTTTATCGGGGGTTGTTGTTTTTTGCGTGCGTGGGCATTGTCAGCGTGGCGTTTGGGCTGTTTTGGGGGGCGTGCTTTGGGCTGTTTTTATTATGCTGTTTGGTGTGTTATGAAAGCGTGCAACTGTGGCGACTTTTGGCATGGCTGGACGGCACATCGTCTTATCCCATCTTTCATGAGAGGAGTGTGTGGGCGTTGTTGGCGGCACGCATTTTAGCCAATGATGAGCGTTACCATAAACAAAAACAGCAGATGACGGAGCTTGTACATCGTTTTGATGAGCTTTTGGCGGTGTTGCCTGTGGGCGTGCTTCTGGTGCGGTCAGGTGGTCAAGTTCTATGGGCGAGCGAGCTTGCCAAACGCCACTTTAAGCTGTCGGGCAAGGTCAGTCACAATCCCCTAACATTCGGTAATGAAAAATCAGGGCAGCCCTTGGCAGAAGTGGATAAGCTTTGGCAAAGTGACGAGTTGGGCGTATTTTTAAGGCAGACCCCCACCTCCGCTGTGCATAAAAAAATCCTTTTAGAGCAGGGCATGGAGGCGACATGGCTATCCTTGTCCTTGGTGTCGTTCGAGCGTGATGTGAATCTTTTGTTTAGTGAAGATGTCAGCACTAAAGAACGCCTTGATGCCATGCGTAGTGATTTTGTGGCGAATGCCAGTCATGAGCTTAGGACGCCTTTGACGGTGATTCAGGGTTTTTTAGAGACCTTGCAGGAATATCCTGATTTAGAGCATGCCATGCGAGGGCAATTTGTGGCGCTGATGCGTGACGAAAGCGAAAAAATGCTGACCATCATCAACCATCTGCTTGCCTTGTCACGGCTAGAAAATCCCGAGCATAGCACTTTTTTGCCTGTGGATTTGTCCGCTTTATGCCAAAAAGTTGCAGAAGACACGGAAGCGTTGGCGTTGCACGCAGGGCAGGGACATCAAGTGGTGGCAACCGTGTGCAAGGACAGCTGGGTGATGGGGGATTATGATATGCTGTATGCCGCTTTGTCGAACCTTGCTTTTAATGCCATCTGGCACACCAAGGCAGGCACAAGCGTAACGCTTGGGCTTGCAAAAGACGGTGAAAACATACGGTTTTTTGTGGCGGATAATGGCGAGGGCATTGCATCGCACCATTTACCACGTTTGACAGAGCGGTTTTACCGAGCCAGTCAAGGACGAGAACGCCCTCATAAAAACCACGGCACGGGGCTAGGACTTGCCATCGCCAAACACGCACTGGCACGGCATGGCGGAACATTACAGGTGGAAAGTACGCTTGGGATGGGGACGCGTTTTTGGGTAATTTTGCCTTTATTTGCCCATAAAAATGAGCGGTAAAAACCGCCCATTTTTTTATCCTTTAAGGATTAGCGGGTGCGTGGGAAGATTTCGTCTGCACCGAAGAAGTAAGCGATTTCACGCTCAGCAGATGCCACAGAGTCAGAGCCATGGGCAGCGTTTTCATCAATGCTAACAGCGAAATCTGCACGGATAGTGCCAGCAGCAGCTTCAGCTGGGTTGGTTGCACCCAAGATTTCACGGTGTGCCAAAACAGCGTTTTCGCCCTCTAGGACAGAAACAACCACAGGACCTGAGGTCATAAATGCCACCAAATCAGCGAAGAAACCACGCTCTTTATGCTCAGCATAGAAGCCTTCAGCGTCGGCTTGGCTTAGGTGCTTGTATTTCATCGCAATAGGCTTAAGACCTGCTTTTTCGAAGCGAGTGATGATGTCGCCGATGTGGTTTTTGCCAACCGCGTCAGGCTTGATGATAGATAAAGTGCGTTCGATGGCCATGATGGTATCCTTAACTATAATGGAAACTAGAAAAACGTTTGTTTGCTTAAAAAAGCGACAAACAAAGCTTTCTTATTATAACAAGCTTCTGTTTTTTAGACAATTATTTTTCAAACGGTCATTAAATAAAAAAGTGTAATACGCCAAGCACGACCGCCAGTAAGCTTGCGATGATAAAGCCGATAAACGTGGTTTTTTGTTTGCCTTCGGTTTCTTTAAGCTGTATGGTAAGTTTGCGATTTTCAGCGGTTAGGCGTTCAGCTTCTAGGGTTTTTTCTTCGAGGGCTTGGGCGAGCTTGGCGACCCTTTCGTCACGTTTTTTTGCTTTTTCGGCTTTTTCTTCGGGGGTGGTGGCTTTTTTCGGGCGGAATTTGCCAAGCACGCTAGAGAACATACCACCGACACCAAGCTGTAATAAGAATTGCTTGATTTGGGCGACCGTTTCGGCAGGGCCTCGCATTTGTAGGTTGTCGACTTGTTCGGGGCTATGACCGATGAGTGCGGTGATGAGTTGATGGCTATAGGCGTTGATAGTGACGTCCGCAGCGTGTTTGCCAGCAGGCATTTCATGGTCAAGCAGGACGCCCTTATAGGTAAAGCTGGCATAAATCTCAGTATGAGGCAAATAAGTACGAATGCACACCAGCGTGTCTGCTTTGGCGAGCGGATAGACTACCCGTCTTAGGTCGGCATCGAATCTTAGCACCAAGGTTAATGCCGATTCAACCAGCACCAGCACCACATTAAGCAGCGAGTGAGAAAGGGGTGAGGGGTTGGTTTGGCTCATGCGGTGATTATCCTCAAGATTAGTGTTCTGTTGTGCACAAAATAACCGTGCTTAAAGAAGAGAAAAATTAAGTAGGGCTATGATAAAGAATTTTTTGCTCGATGGGTAGGGGGTTTTCGTGTTTTTTTCATATTTGTGTGTAAATTTGGTAAGCAAGGCGATTTGGCGGCTGGCTTAAAAACGTTTTCGGATAAGTTGTGGGTTTTTTGGGGTTTTTAGGCAGATGTGTGGATGAAATGTTGGGCAGCTCTAGCATTAGCGGATTTTTTATGGCATAATGCAGCCCGTTTGTTCAAATTTGCCTAAAATTCAACCCAAATGGCGATTTGCATGAATTTTGTTGTATTTAGCACTTGTAAAACTTCATCATTGCTTTTAAAATACGAAAAACATGGCGATTGTGTCTGTGGCACAATCGTTACTTTATTTCCCTAGTTAAGGATTTTGTTATGAATAAGTCAGAATTAATCGATGCCGTTGCCGAGCAGTCAGGTCTTACCAAGGCTGACACCACCAAAGCCCTAAATGGTCTAATTGACACCCTAACAGACGCCATGAAGCGTGGTGATGATGTGGTGTTGGTTGGTTTTGGTACGTTTAGCGTAAAAGAGCGTGCCGCTCGTACAGGTCGTAACCCAAAAACTGGCGAGCCACTAAAAATCGCTGCCAGCAAAGTACCAAGCTTCAAAGCAGGCAAAGGTCTAAAAGACGCTGTCAACGGTTAATTTTCTTGACCGAAAAAAGCACACCGATGGGTGTGTTTTTTTGTGCCATTTTTTAGACCAATCGTGTCAATTTAGTTTGAGTATTTCTTTAAATTAGCGTATGATAGGCGGATTTATGAGTTTAGGCTCTGGCGTTCTAGGCTGGACGGCAGACCAAAAGATAAGATGGTAAATCGATGGATAAATTGCGTGATTTTTTAAAAAGCTGGCCGGGTCGGATTTTGATGATACTGTGCTTAGCACCGATGGCATTGATGGGGCTTGAAAGCTATTTTCATCAAGGTCAGCTAAATGCAGGGCAGGCAGCAAAAGTGGGTGATACGCCGATTGAGCTTGCCGCCCTACAAAGCGAGATGAATGCCACTCGAGCCCGTTTGCTTGAGACCATTCCTGCTGATGCCATTAACGAGCAGGCACTGACTGAGCAGACCTTAAAAACCATGATTGACCGCACCTTGTTAGAAGAGCAGGCGGCGGCTTTAGGTATGCAGGTTTCGGACGCTGCCATCACTGCCATGCTCCAAAGAGAGCCGACCTTTGCAGATGCTGATGGTAAGTTCTCTAATGAGCGTTTTGGGGCGTTTTTGCAGCAGCAGGGCATGACCCGTGATATGCTGTTTGCAGCGCAGCGTCGTCAGATTAACCTGCGTACCTTGATGAATGGGGTGTTGGCAACGGCGATTTATACCTCGCCTGAGGTGAGTCGCTTGATGGATTTGCAATTCGAGAGCCGTGAGCTGTGGGTGAAGCGTCTGGCATGGCAAGACTATGCTGACCAAGTTACCGTGACAGATGCGGACATCAGTGCCTATTATGATGCCAATAAAGAGACGCTGATTGCCCCTGCGATGGTGGATTTGAGCTACATTGAGTTGTCTGAGGACAGCGTGCCTGTGCCAGAGCTCACCCAAGAAGAGTTAAACGCAGCCTATCAAACCTACCTACGTGATAATAACTTAGGACAAAAAGAGCTGGCGCAGATTTTATTGACAGGTGAGGACGCTGCCAAGCGTGCTGAAGCGGTGCTAAAAGCACTGGCGGTAGGCGAGTCTTTTGAAAGTTTGGCGAAAGCGCATTCAGATGACCCCTCTGGGAAGTCAGGCGGGGCGATGGGTGCATATAATCCTGCCGTATTCGGGGCGGACGCCAGCAAGGTGGATGCTGCCATCGGTACGTTAGAAAAAGGACAGACCAGTACGGCGGTGAACACAAGCTTCGGTACGCACATCTTTAAAGTGGTAGATATGGGGGATGCCCCAAGCCTTGAGAGTGTCAAAGATGAGCTTATCAAAACCGCCACCGCCCAAAAGCGTATCGCGGTGTATGGTGATATGGTAGCGACCATTAACGGCTTAGTGGCGGACGGCTTTGGGATTAAAGACATCGCCAATGAAATGAAACTGAGCGTTAAAGAATTGCCAAATTATAAAGAAACAGGGCAGGACATCTTGGGTCAGCCTGCCATCGTGCGTGCGGCATTCGATGAATTTACCATCGCAGATGGTGGTGTCAGCCCGAACATTGATTTGTCAGGGACAACGCTGTGGCTACAGCCGAGCAATCACCGCCCATCGGCACTTATGACGCTTGAGAATGCTTCGGGGGAAATTAAAGCCCGTCTGGTTAAGGAAAAAGCCAGTCAGCTTGCCCTCGAAGCGGCGAAAAAAGAAGCGACGACCATTAGCAAAGATAACCTGTCTGGCTTGACTGCTGTTGGCATGGCAACCCGTCAGACCAGTGCGCTAAGCGAGGCGGAGCGTGCCAGTATGTTCACCATGCCAGCGGACAAAGGGGCTGTTGTGGCGTGGGCGGTACAGACGGACATCGGTGCCAGTGTGATGGCAGGCGGGGAGGTGCAAACAGAAGCTCAAAGCCGCATGAGTCCTGCTGAAAAATCCGCCGCTGCCGCCATGATGAAAAATGTGGCAGGTCAGGATTTGTTAGAGGATTATTTGCAGTATCTACGCACAGTCCATGCGGTGCAGACCAATGACGAGGCATTAAAAACCCTGTAAGGCTTAGTCTTGGACTTTGATTTTATTAAGCACCCCGAAGACCAAATGGCTTTCGGGGTGCTTTTTGATGGATTTATTTAAAAATCGTTGGTTGTGTTTGGCGGCTGGCAAAGTAGCGGATGGGCAGATTTTATCGTCGTTTAACTTTAAAATCACCAAAACCGTTCACCCTGAGCCTATCGAAGGGTAACATAGTTTTCCGTTGGGTTCTCCAAGCTTACTTTGGGCAGAAAACTAATGTTGTAAACCGCCGAAAAAACCTGCATAAACTCATAAAAATTCCCGCATAGACCGCCCTGTAAATTTTCGTATTTCGTGCATAATATGCAGGTTTTTTATGGTTGTTTTTTAAACTTTATACGCCGAACTCAGACCACGCCACAGCTGCCGCAGGGGCGATGATTTGCCCTGTTGTCCTATCATGATAGACCTAGGGTTTGATTGGCTATGTTCATGATAAAAAGATGGGGCGAGTAGCGTTTTTGTTTTTTTTAAACCATTATTAAAAGGCTGTAACAATGGTTCAAAAAAACAGCCTAAGAATTTTCCTAGGCTGTTTTTTGATGGGGCTGACAAATCAATGTCTAAAATGACGCATTCCCGTAAACACCATTGCAATGCCGTGTTCGTTGGCGGCGGCAATCACTTCCTCATCACGCATTGACCCCCCAGGCTGGATAATACACTTAATGCCAGCTTTGGCGGCGTTATCAATGCTGTCACGGAATGGGAAAAATGCGTCTGATGCCATGACCGCTCCTTCTACCACCAGCCCTGCGTGTTCAGCTTTAATGCCTGCAATGCGAGCGGAATTGACACGGCTCATTTGCCCTGCCCCGATTCCGACCGTTTGGCGGTTTTTGGCATAGACGATGGCGTTGGATTTGACATATTTGGCGACTTTCCACGCAAAGATTAAATCGTCAAGCTGTTCATCGGTGGGGGCTTTTTCGGTAACGACTTTTAAATCCGCCTTGTCAATCATTCCCAAGTCTTGTTCTTGTACCAAAAGTCCACCACAAACTCTCTTATAGTCAAATTGGGCTTGTCTTTCGTTGATACTTGGTAGTTCACCACACACAAGCAAGCGAACATTTTTCTTGCTGGCGACAATCTCGCTCACGCCATCTGCCACGCTTGGGGCGATGATGACTTCCACAAATTGACGGTCAATGATGGCTTGGGCGGTATCGCAGTCAAGCTCACGGTTAAAGGCGATAATGCCCCCAAAGGCAGACTCTGGGTCGGTAGCATACGCCAAATTATAAGCGTCCAAAATACCGTCCAAAGACACCGCCACACCGCAAGGGTTGGCATGTTTAACAATTACGCAAGCAGGCTTGGCAAAGGATTTGACGCATTCCAAGGCAGCGTCCGTATCGGCAATATTGTTATAGGACAATTCTTTGCCTTGGAGTTGTTTGGCGGTGGAAATGGACGCTTCTTTTGCTCCACTTTCCACATAAAAGCTTGCGGTTTGGTGTGGATTTTCGCCATAACGCAAGTCTTGGGCTTTGTTAAATTGGGCATTAAACGTGCGTGGGAATTGGGTTTTGGCGGTGGCATCATCGGACAGATTTTCACCTTTTTCCAAAAGTCTTGCTCCCAAGAAACTCGCTATCATGCCATCATATTGGGCGGTGTGTTCAAAGGCTTTGACCGCCAAGTCAAAACGGGTGCTGTCGGAGAGTTTGCCGTCCGCTTTAAGTTCGTTTAGCACCACTTCATAATCGGCAGGATTTGTGATGATGCCGACAAATTTATGGTTTTTAGCGGAGCTTCGCACCATTGCAGGCCCGCCAATGTCAATATTTTCAATGGCGTCAGACATGGTAACATCGCTTTTTGCGACCGTAGCGGCGAATGGATAAAGGTTGACTGCAACAATGTCAATTCTGTCAATGCCATGCTCGCCCATCACTGTATCGTCCGTGCCACGGCGACCCAAAATCCCGCCGTGAATTTTGGGGTGCAAGGTTTTGACTCGTCCGTCCATCATTTCGGGAAAGCCTGTGTGGGCGGATACTTCTGTGGCGTCAATGCCTGCATCTTTTAGCAGTTTAAATGTACCGCCTGTCGATAAAATGCCAAAGTCTGCCTCAACCAAGCCACGGGCAAATTCCACAATCCCCGCCTTGTCCGAGACGGATAACAATGCAAAACGCTTATTGCTCATAACAACCCCTAAAAAAGAAACGCCCCAAGCGGGCAAAAATGATGAAAGCTCATCAACGAAAAGCCTATTATAGCGTTTTTGTGGGGAATTGTCATGACATTGGCGGTGTTTTAGTGGGTTTGATTGCCCATAAAAACCGCCAAACAGGCGGCTTTTTATGGGCGTGGATTAAAGCAGTCCGTAGTTTTTCATTTTGCTACGTAATGTACCACGGTTTAATCCTAAGATGGCCGCACAGCGAGACTGGTTGCCACGGGTGTAGCGTAGGGTGGCCTCTAAGAGTGGACGCTCAAGTTCAGGTAAAAACAAAGCGTACATATCGCTCGGCTCTTCACTACCTAAATGGCTTAGGTAGCGTTCAACAGCGACTTTAACATGGGCGTGCAGTGGCACGTCGTTCGGGGTGGGGGTGTTCGTATTCATCAGTAAAATGGCTCAATGCTAATGGTCTTAATGTCTTCCATGGGGGCGTCCAGCGTCAGCATGAATCTGCCGTCCGCTTGGTTCGGGGTGATGATGGTCTGTGGGAATGGCAGATATTCCTCGGGGGAAAGTGCCAAATCACCGATAAGACCCGCCTCGCTCATCACACGGATTTTTAGGTTCGGGTAGAGTTGGTCGTCACTTGAGGTGTTTTTTAAAACAGCAACCATATTGGTACTAAAGTCTGCCGCACCAGGGGATAGCTCATAGCTTGTACTAAAAGCAGTGGAGTCGGCTGCGACGATGTCACAAAACGGGCAAAGCGTCCGCACAAGATCGGCTTGCTCAGGATTTTTTGCGATGCTGTGCTGGTTAAATAAGACGTATTGTACGCCCAAAAGCACGAGCATCAGAATCGAGCCAAATATCCAAGGCAAAGTTGAGCCAATGCCACGCTTGGTGAGGATTTGCTCTTGGGTGGGTGCGTGAGCAGTGATGCGTGCATTAACTTTTTCCAAGATGGCTTCGGGGGAATCTTGGAGGGGTGCTTCAGGAATTAGGCTGTTAATGTCCTCGCCGATGATGTCAGATAGGTCGTCCTTTGGACGTTGGGTGACAGAAGAGACTGCAATGGCAGGGCTATCATCATTTTTCAATAGCTCATCAAGCCACGCCTCGTCCTCGCCCATGTCTTCCCCGACTTTTTGGGCGACAGGGGGAAGGTTGTCGATTTTATCAAAGTCTTGGTTTAAGAAATCGTCCAGTCCATCACCATCGAAGCTGATTTCTTCCTCATCACCACCGTCCATGCCATCGAAAATCATGCCTTCGGCAGGCGGGGCTTTGGCTTTCTTTTGGCGGGTGGGAACACGTGGCAAGCTGATGTCGTCATCGCCATCGGCAATCATTTGTGAGGCGGGTGCAGCAGCTTTTTGGCTGGGTGCGACTGGTGCAACTGGTGCAGCGACTGGCGCATTTTTTTCTGCATGGATTTGGTCAACAGTGGTGACATTTGAGTCGACAATGTGCAGATTTAGAAAAAAAGTATGATGGCATTTGCCACAGTTTGCCCGTGCTTTTTCTTCCCCAAGCTTGGATTCTGGCATGGGGTAAATGGTATGACAGCGGGGACATTGTGTTTTATAGCGGCTGCTCATGTTGTTTTTGTGTCCTTGTTTTAGCGTTGGCGTGTGCCAGACAAGCGATACCAATGGGCGTCTTCGGCATTATCGAAATTGACGGGTGTATCCATAGTAAAATATGGGGTATAAGCTGACAGCACGTCGTCAACTTGTGATTTTATCAAGCCTGCCAAAACGATTGTAGCTTTTGGGGCTAAAATTTCGCTAAAACGTGGTGCAAATCCGATAAGCGGTTTCGCTAGGATATTGGCGGTGATGCAGTCGATGGTCGGCTGTTCATTCTTTTCGTAGGCAGAAAATTCATCTGGCAAGAACGCTTGGAGTTTTTCGCCCACGCCGTTACGCTCGGCATTTTGGCGGGTAGCAAGCACCGCTTGTGGGTCGATGTCCACCGCCAGCACCGATTTTGCTCCCAAAAGTAGCGCCGCCACGCCTAAAATCCCCGAGCCGCAGCCGTAGTCTAGCACCACTTTGTCTTTTAAATCCTGCTCGGCAAGCCACGCTAAGCATAGGCGTGTGGTGGCATGATAGCCTGTACCGAAGGCAAGTCCAGGGTCGATTAAGATGTTGGTGGCGGTGGGATCCGGTGGGCTTAGCCACTCAGGGACAATCCATAGATTATCCGTGACGCAGATGGGCGTATAATGACTCATCCATTCACGTGTCCAATCTTTGTCGTCTAGGCGGTTTAGCCAAAAGCGGGTCGCACCGACTTGGGTGGCGATGTCACTGGCAAGACGCTCAAAGTCCGTATTGGCGAAATCCCCCGTGGTGTGCGTATCAAAAAATGCGGTCACAACCACATTTGACCATAAAGGAGATTCTCCTGGAAGTGGCTCAAAAAGCGGCTCATCGCCTGCGTCTTCGAGTAAGATGGAGATGGCACCTTCTTCGAGCAGTAATGCCTCGGCGTATTCGGTGTTTGATTTGTCGCAGATGAAATGTAGCTGTTGCCAAGACATAAGACCCCACTAAAGGCTAGAAATTGTTGCGTATAATGGGTGATTAGCTTAACATTAAATTACAAAAAAATACAGTATAAAAGTGATGATTTTTTTATAAAAAAAAGATAAACAAAAAGCGGCGAGCGTTTTTAGTAGACGTCCTGTAAAACCCCACAGTTAAGGAAAACCGCTCAAAGTGAGCTTGTCGAACCGCCACTGTTTTTTGCCACCCGAAGGCATAGCTTAAGGGCGAACAAAAAAACCTAGTTTTGCGGGAAATCTAGTGAATTATCTAAAAAAGTCGATGACAAAGAGTTGCTCATTAGAAACAAAAAAGCGGACGATGTCGCCCGCTTTTTTGGTGGATTATTCAGAGTGTTCTTGCTCCAAGGGTGGATTTTCTTTGGTTTCAGACTCGGTTTCTGGTGTTTCGGCGGTTGGTTCGCTTGGGGTGTCTGACGTGTCTTCTTCGGGCTCTAGGCTTGCGGCATTTTCGCCGTATTGTGCCAGTAGTGCCGCTTGACGGGCAGTTTCAATCGCCTCAAGCTGGCATAGGCTTGGCTCATCTTTAATGCTGTCTGGCTTATAAGGCATATGAGCCGCCCCTACGCAGTCCTCGGTGGTGGCACGCCCTGTGCCAAGCTCAAGATAGCCCCACTCAATGCCTTTTGGGGTGGGTAGTTTTACAGGGGTGAGCTTCAGGCGTTTCATGTATGCTGTCCAAATGGGCAATGCCCCTGAGCCGCCCGTCAGACCGATGGGTTTGTTATCATCACGCCCCACCCAGACCACAGAAACGTAGTTGCCGCTGTATCCTGCGAACCATGCGTCACGTGCGTCATTGGTTGTGCCTGTTTTGCCTGCCAAGCCAAGGCTTGCCCCAAGGCTTTGGGCGGATTTGGCAGTACCGTCTTTGATGACGGATTGCAAGGCGAAGTTTAACAAATAAGCAGCATCTTCTGGCACACGGGGTTTTTCATGGATACGGCTTTTTTGGAGTAGGCGTCCTTTTTCATCAATGACGCTTTCAATGCTGTGCAAAGGACGCTCCACGCCCCCGCTGGCGAAAATCTGGTACATACCAAGCATTTGCATGGGGGATAAATCCACCGCCCCAAGCATGGTGGCAGGATAGTTAGGAATGTCTGCGTGAATGCCAAGCTGTTTTAGGTAGCCTGTAAAATGCGATGTGCCAAAGACCATACCTGTATTTACGGCGGCTTGGTTATAGGAGTTGGCAAGGGCGGTGGTCAGTGCGACCGTGCCGTGACTGGTGCCATCATAGTTTTTTGGTGTCCAATTTTTATAGGTTTTTTCACTGTCGTCCACCCCTGAGGCGAGGTTAAATTCACCGCTTTGGAGCGCCATTAGGTAGATGACAGGTTTTAAGAGTGAGCCGACTTGACGTTTGGCGTCTATCGCACGGTTAAAGCCTGTAAAGTCGCTACCACTGCCCACCAGTGCCACCACCTCGCCTGTGCGTGGGTCGGCAGAGACCAATGCACCTTGGAGTTCACGACTGGCTTTGTTTCGGCGTTGCAATTTGGCAAGTTCTTGTTTAAATGCTTGGTCGGCTGCCAGCTGTGAAAGGGGGTCAAGCGTGGTGATAACACGCAGTCCTGCGGTTTTTAGGTCTTCGCTTTTGTAGCGTTGCCCAAGTTCACGGCGAGTGTAATCCAAAAAGTCAGGGAAACGGCTTTTTGCGATGGCGGGCGTCTCTACTACATCTAAATCCGCAGCGATGGCGGTGTTGTAAGCCTCTTGGCTAATTTTGCCCGTGTCTAGCATATTTTTTAGCACCACATTTCGCC
Source organism: Moraxella sp. (assembly GCA_030525705.1). Classification (GTDB taxonomy): domain Bacteria; phylum Pseudomonadota; class Gammaproteobacteria; order Pseudomonadales; family Moraxellaceae; genus Moraxella. Next base: position 4,014 of record JAUNEE010000003.1, on the reverse strand, counting down.
GTGCTAAGGCGCGCTCAGGGTGCTTTCTGGGGTTATAAAAGCTTGAGCCTTTGGCAATACCAACCAGTAAGGCGTGCTGGTCAAGCCGAAGCTCTGCCAAGGGTTTGTTAAAATAAAACTGCGAGGCGATGCCAAAACCGTTGATGCTTTGATTGCCGTTTTGCCCAAGGTTGATTTCATTTAGGTAGGCTTGCAGGATGTCATCTTTGCTGTACCGCTGTTCTAGAAGCAGTGCCATGATGGCTTCATTGGCTTTTCTTTTTAGGCTGCGTTCTGAGTTTAGGTAGAAGTTTTTTATGAGTTGTTGGGTGAGCGTTGAGCCGCCTTGCAGCCCGCCGCCTTTAAAATTATTTAAAATCGCACGGGTCGTCCCACGCACAGAAATGCCGTGATGTTCATAAAAACCACGGTCTTCGGTGGCGATGAGTGCATCAATGAGTGGCTGCGGTGTGTCTTTTAATTTGATGAGTAGGCGGTCTTCGTTGCTGTCAGGATAGATACTGCCGATGTTCACAGGTTCAAGGCGGACGAAGCCTTTCGAAGTGGGGGTGCTGCTTTTTAGGTTGGTGATGCGTCCGTTGCTGAACCGAATTTCGATGATTTGAGCCTCATCGCTGTCTTCATCACCATAATCAAAGCCACGGGTGGCAATGGTGTAGGTGTTGCCATTGACCGTGTAAGTACCGCTGTTTTGGCTGTCATTTTTGCTATAGTGTAACAGTTTTAGCCATGTATCTAGGTCGTTTTTATTTAAAGTGGTATCTTCTTTTAAAATCAAAGGACGAGAATAAACCCGTGCGGGAATGTCCCATCGCCGATTTTCGAATTTTTCGGTGATGGTGCGACTCAAGCCATAAGCATAGACCGCAAAAACCGCCAGCCCTGCAACGAGCAAAACCAAAAAAAGCAAGCTTAAAATGCCGCCACGCTGTGATGATGGGCGAGGCGTGTGCTGTGTCGAAGTGGTCAAGTGGTCACCTTTTTGTCATCTCAATGATTTCATCATACGCAAAATTTATGAATTTTCAAGGCAAAGTATGTGAAAATTTTTTGAAAAATATTGCGGGTGTGGGTAAATCAGCTCATCACTGCTTCGGTGTTGATAAATTTTAGGGCAGATGGTGTATAATCAGCGAAATTTTTAAGTCTGTGTTTTATGTTTAAAATCGCCCATTGCCCAGAGTTTGCCTTACCTTTGCCAGAGGGGCACCGTTTTCCAATGGCAAAATACGAACGACTGCCACAAAAGCTTCTTACAGACGGTATTATCAAGCCGTCTCAATTTTTTGTCCCAAGAATGGCAAGTGTGGATGAGATTTTAACCACGCACACGGTGGAGTATTGGCAAATGCTAGATGAGCTGACCCTACCTGCCAAAGATTGCCGTAAAATCGGACTGCCAATGAGTCAAGATTTGATAGACCGTGAACGCTATGTCGTGGGAGCAACGATAGACTGTGCCAAATACGCCCTAACAGACGGTATTAGCTTATCCACTTCTGGCGGCACGCACCACGCCTTTGCAGGTAGTGGCGAGGGCTTTTGTGTGTTAAATGATGTCTGTGTGGCAAGCAATGTTTTGCTAAATGAAGGCTTGGTAAAGAAAATCCTAATCCTTGACCTAGATGTGCATCAAGGCAATGGCAATGCCTCCCTTATGGCGGATAATCCGTCCGTCTTTGTGATGAGTATGCACGGCGAGAAAAATTATCCTTATCATAAACCAAAATCGGATTTGGACATTGGTTTGGCGGACGATGTGGGCGATGATGAGTATTTATCGCTATTAAAATACCATTTACCCAAAGTGCTTGATGAGTTTAAGCCTGATTTTATCTTTTATATCGCAGGGGTGGATGTGCTTGCTGATGATAGATTGGGTAGGATAAACTTAACGATGAATGGGCTGTATGAGCGAGAACGCTATGTGGTACAAACTGCCCACCACCGCCAAATCCCAATGACGGTGGTAATGGGCGGTGGCTATGCCCCTGATGTGGGGGTGATTGTAAAGGGGCATAGTGGGGTGTTTGGGGTGGCTGGGCGAATGTTTGGCTAAGTTGTTATTTTTCCTTAATTGTTATTTCTACCACTTACTTTTCTAATGCCATAAGTTTGGGATTTGCCAAATGCGACAATGTCCCTGCATAAGCCAATTTTTGGCACGCAATTCATCATCGGCTTTGTTTTGATAGCTTTTGGTAAAGTCTTTTAAAAAACTTTCAAAAGCCACCACAGGTTCAATATTTCGCTCTTGGCAAACGGACAAAAAACGTTGTGCGTCTTGTCCTGTGATTTCAAAATGTAGCGATTGAGTTATCATTTTTCGTTCCTTTTTTGCAATTAATTAAGATAAAGATTCTTCTGCTTTGACTAAAAATAATATTACAGAAGCGGTCATATGTAATACATAGGAAACTAAATAATCGGGTATATTTTTAAGCTCGTCAGCCTGTCCGTGTCCCGCCTCTTTGTTTCTAACTGTTGGAACCCCTGCTGTTAAAGTGTTTTTCAATGATTTAAAATACTGCAACCAATAATCAGGAACCAAACCTTTTTGAAGTATTTTTCCTGTTAAAGCATCTGCGGTATCGTTTTCATTATATTCCCATTTATGTTTTTTCATAATAATTTTAAGGGTGCTTTCATATGCCTTTAAGCAATCAACCATCGCCTCTTGATATCGTTGGTGTCGGTAATGCTCGTGTGCTCTCAAAAATTCTTCTTGAGCACCCTTATATATAGGCTGACTAAGAACAATTAAAGTTGGTTTTACAGCCTCACTATGGATAAATTGTGAATCAACTCTTATAATTTGATTATTCTCATATTGATAACCAAAGCCGTGTTCTTTAAATCTTTCATTCAATTCATTAACAAATGGCTCGGGGTCTTGATATTGTTTTTTATAAAAAATTTCAGTTACTTTTGCAATAAGTTCAACCACACTTAAACTTTTTTCTACATCTTTTTCCTGCAAAAAATAATTAGATATGGTGATAAATAAAGAATCATTAGGATTGTCATAATAACTTTCCTCTCCCAATTTAAATACTGCAAATTCTTTTAGTAAAGTCTTGTAAATAAACTTGTAATATTCTCTATTCTCGGAAGCAAGATTCCAAGCACCTGACTTATAATCCTCTCCTAAATTTTCTCTCCAAATATGAACCATTTGAACTTTTAGTGGCTCTGGAAATTTTTCATACTGATAAACATCGGGAATTTCTCCACGCATTTTTTGTTGTCTTTTGTGAAATAAATCAATCATCAAACCTTTGGCATCAAACATAAAAAATTATCCTGAATTATTTAATAGATAAACCCAATCAAGGTCTACCTTATTCAATAAAATAAGATAGACCCAATAATATTGGAAAGACTTAATTTATAACGATTGAATCTCCCCCATACTCTCCTTCACCTTCCCAATCTGCCCTTCAAGCTCACTTAACTTCTCTCGTTCAGCCGAAACAACCGCAGGTGGGGCTTTGGCAACAAAACTTTCATTGGCAAGTTTATTTGCAATTTGGTCATATTGCTTTTGCAGTTTTTCCAGCTCTTTATTTAATCTTGCAAGTTCCACCGCAGGGTCAATCAAGCCTTTCATCGGCACATAAACGACCGCTTGCCCAATGACGCTAGATGATGATAATGGGGCTTTTTCATCATTTGCTAAAAATGTTAGGCTTTCTACTTTGGCAAGGGCTTTAAATAAGGGTTCAATTCTTTGAATTTGTGTTTTTTCGCCCTCATTGATGTTTTGCAATAAGACAGGTAATAATTTGGCATTACCCAAATTCATCTCACCACGAATATTTCGCACCGCCCCAATTAAACCTTGTAGCCAATTCATATCATTTTCAGCAGTTTCGTTAATTCGTTCAGGGTTTGCAACTGGATAATCGGCAAGCATTATGGTTTCATCACCCGATTTATCCCCTTTGCCAATTAGGGGAGCGATTTTTGTCCATATTTCTTCTGTGATAAATGGCATAATGGGGTGAGTAAGCC
>JAUNEE010000002.1 GCA_030525705.1 Moraxella sp. | reverse complement strand
TCGCGACCCCGACCTTGGCAAGGTCGTGCTCTACCAACTGAGCTATTCCCGCAAAGTAGCGTTCGCTTTATGGGTGCGTATTATACGCTAAAAAAATTTTGCGTCAAGCACTTTTTTCGATTTTTTTAGAAAAATTTTCAAAAAAATATGCCTGCCCTAAAAATGTGGCGTGGCGGTGTGGATTGGGTGGTATTTATAAGTTGTTTTTAGTAAAATACGACAATCATAAACCAAAATTTATTTAATGAGTGTGTGTATGAAAGCGTTTTTTTCTGCCATGCCAAAGGTGGCGTGTGTGATGATGCTTGTTTTTTTGAGTGCTTGCGGGCAAAAAGGGGCGTTGTATTTGCCTGAAAATGCACCTACGCCCACCCCAAAACTGCCGACCGCTGCCAGTCAGGAGGTGACGCCATGAGTGATGTGACTTTGACGTCTGAAGCGGTGTCGATAGACCCTGTGGCTTTGACCGACAATTTACCGTTTATCGCCTATCAAGACGGCAAATTAACCATTGACGGCGTGCGGGCGGATACGCTTGTCGGTACTTATGGTACACCTTGCTATGTGTACAGCAAAAATGCGATTGTCAAGGCGTATCAAGCCTATGTGGACGGTTTTGGCGACTTGCCACACCAAGTGTGCTATGCGGTCAAGGCAAATTCTAATTTGGCGGTGTTAAAGGTGCTGGCGGACGCTGGGGCAGGTTTTGACATTGTATCCAAGGGCGAACTGGCAAGAGTATTACAAGTCACAGACGGCAAAAAAGTGGTGTATTCTGGCATTGGCAAAACTGCTGATGACATTGAATTTGCCCTAAATGCCGACATTGCCTGTTTTAATGTGGAGGCGATAAGCGAGCTTGATTTGATTAGTCAAGTGGCAGGTAAAATGGGTAAAACCGCTCGCATTTCAATCCGTGTCAATCCTGATGTGGACGCAAAAACGCACCCTTATATTTCCACAGGCTTAAAAGATAACAAATTTGGCATTGACCACAGTCTTGCCGTTGAAACTTATCAATATGCCAATTCGTTGCCAAATATTGAGATTGTGGGCATTGATTGTCATATTGGTTCGCAGCTGCTTGAAGCACAGCCCTTTGTGGACGCTTTGGAGCGGATTGAGGGTTTGGTAAATGAGTTAAAATCGCTGGGCATTGCCCTAAAGCACATTGACATTGGCGGTGGGCTTGGTGTTCGCTACACCAACGAACAGGCGGTAACGGTGGCAGAGTACATCAATGCAATGAAGTCCACTTTAAGCAAATTAGGCTTGACGGTATATTGTGAACCAGGACGAAACATTGTCGCCAATGCAGGCGTGTTATTGACCAAAGTTGATGTGTTAAAGCAAACGCCCTATCAAAACTTTGCCATTGTGGACGCATCAATGAGTGAGCTAATTCGTCCTGCGTTGTACGGGTCGGTGATGGCGGTTGTGCCAGCCAATATAAACTTGGTTAGGGATAAGGCGATTTGGCAGGTGGTGGGGTCGGTGTGCGAATCGTCCGACTTTCTTGCCAAAAACCGTGTGCTTGGCGTAGCGGTGGGCGATGTGCTGGCAATCACAGGGGCGGGGGCGTATGGCTTTGTGATGGCGAGTAATTATAACAGTCGCCCCAGACCGTGTGAAATTCTGTGCGACAACAAAGAGCATAAAATCATCAGAAAACGAGAAGTGCTGGACGATTTGTGGGCGTTGGAGAGCGTGTAATGAGTAAATAGGCGATAGTGGGGGTTATCGCCTTTTTTATTGTATTGTGTGGTATAATTGTTCACTTTTTTTATTTGGGAGTTTTATTGTGTTAAAAACCCTTTATTTAACAACACTTATAACGAGTATTGTTTTTTTAACCGCCTGTGGTACACTGACAGGCATTCCATCGCACGGTGGCGGTAAAAGATTTGCGGTGGAACAAGAGCTTGTGGCAGCGTCCGCCCGTGCTTCTGTCAAAGAGATGGACTTATCCGCCCTGCAAGGCAAAAAAGTCGCCCTATACATTTCTACAATGGGAGACCAAGGGGCAGGCAATATCGCAGGGGGACGATACTCATTGGATGCCTTGATTCGTGGCGAGTATCTAAACACACCAGGCAGTGTTACCGATTATACTTACCCTAATTATACCACAACCGCCAATACGAGTGCAGGTACGATTAACAGCACCACAATTTCTGAATCTATTCTAAATGCCCCTAGTCAGTCTATCGCTCACAGCAAGGGCGAAAGCGGTCAAGGGCGTATTGGTATTGCCACACAGGGGCTTGGTGATTATCGGAACGAAACCTTGGTAACCAATCCAAGAGATGTGTCGTTTTTGCACAATCTTATCCAAACCTTATTCTTTTTGCGTGGCATAGAAGTGGTGTCGCCAGAATATGCTGATACGGATATGTTTGTTACGGTTGATGTCTTCGGGACGATTAGAAGCCGTACTGAGCTGCACATTCATAATAAAGAAACTCTGGCGGCAGTGACCAAGCTTGAATATTTTGCGGTAGATAGAAAGACGAAAGGGCTGCTTATTTCACCGACTGCGAGCAGCTTTGAGACCAAATATCAGGAAAAATATGCTTTGTGGATGGGTCCTTATAAAAAAGAAAAAACGGTTATAAAAAGCGATGGCTTGATGGTGGATTTTTCTGACGTTGTGCCTTATGGTTCTTCTATGGCGACCGCCTTGCACGAGCATTCCCCTGTGCCAAATTTTATCTTAAAGCAAGAGGATGAAACTTCTGTTTTGGTTCAGCCTGAAGTGCTACGCAGCACCCTTGATGCGAACAAATAGGGGGGAATATGCAAAAAATCACCCAGTTTTTTGTCGCCATGCTTACAGCGATGGTGGCACTGCTTTTTAGTGCGAGTGCTTATGCCAATGGGCTTGTGAACGACCCATTCGTGCAGCAGCACATTGACAAAAGCACCTTTGAGCCTGGTGGGCAAAATCATCTTTTTGGGGCGGCTCGTGGGACGGTAACAGACCGCAGTGGCGATATTTATCTTATCCCGACAAACAGCATTCAGGCAGGCGGTGTGAGTATCGAGCAGGCGATTATCGCAGGCAAGTATGACTATACAGCACGCTTTAGCGGTCATGGGCATGAAGCGCACGCCCCCTTTGCTAGCAGTCATTCAAGAGAAAGAACGGCTGAGCAGGGCGTGGTTGGCATGGACTTTACCAGTCTATCTATGCAGTGGGTGGGAACTGAAGTTCATCCTGCGGACGCTTATGATGGTAAGCAAGGTGGCGGATATCCTGCACCGACAGGGGCAAGAGATGAATACAGTTATGCCGTGGGTGGAAATGCCATCAGTGCTAGAGTGAACTTCGATGACAGCAGAAGTCCACAAGACCGCTTCAAAGACCGTGGCAATGCCCTAGAGCAAGCAAAAGACGGACTGACACAGGCATTTAAAGAGGGGACGACACATAATCCAGAGCTGAGTGCGGCGGGCAATGCCGCTGAGGCTGTCTCTGCTGCTGCAAAAGGGCTTGGGGCGGTCACTGGCGTGCCGCTAGAGGCAGCGGGGCTGTCTGATGTGATGGATGCTGCCGCTGTAGCAAGAGACATCGCAGCTTTAGAGGCGATGCGTGCTTTATCTCATGAAGATCGTCTATCTGCCGCACAAGCTCTGCAATCTGCCCAAAGACTCAAGGATGAATATCAAGCATGGCGTGCCGAAAACCCGAATGCCGCTGCCGTCACCGACACCGCTTTTAATGTAGCAAATGCTACTTTAAGAGGTGGGGATAGGGTGGATGCGAAACCAAGAAATCGACCGCCGCCGCCCGACCCGCGAGCTGATGGTCAGTCGCATACTATTATTGAGAGATTTGGCAGAGAGGGACAGTATACCACTTATTATGAGGATGGTACATGGAAACAGTATCGGGGCAGTGGACAAGACCATGGCAATATACCTAGACCTAACGTAAAAGAAACAACTACTCATACACATAATGGTCAAACATTCACTGGCAAACCTACTGTAAGAAAACCCAGAGAAGATGAGTATCCAAAATGATTACGAGACATACTTTTAAAACCCAATTTAAAAGCACTAATCGCTCTAATTTATTGCCAGAGGATTATTTACATTTTTTATTTAATTATTCAAACATTAAAGTTGAGGATATTTTATTTGCTTTTATTGAGATTTTATCGCCAGAATTTATCTTATATAAAAATATGATTTTTATCAAAGATAGATTTGATGTTGATAAGTTGCGTGATGGCGATGACTTAAAAAATGCTCAATATTGGCAAAATTTGATATATCTTTCCGGTATTTTTTCGAATATGAGTGATGATGAAGTGATGACGATTGGAAATTTGATAGTGGATAATTGGAAGCTATCTATGCAAAAAAGCAATATTCAAGGCGTGGGAAAACCAAAGATTATTTGTGATAGTGATGATGGTATTTTTTTAACCATTTGTGGTTAATTTTAAGGCGATATATGCATAAAGTATGGTTTTTAAATGGGTTTAAAGCCCTTTCCTTTTTAATGGCATGGCTTAAATTCGTACCAATCAACCCAATTGAGAGGGTGAAGCAGATTATAGAGCAAAAGGAAGGGCAGCATGAAGGACGGTAGTCAGTTTCACTCTTTCGTTGATTTTTGTTTAAAAAATCAATATGTCAGTTCATCTTATCTTGATAAAACATATACGATGAATGACATGAAGATAGGTGTCGGTATTATCAAACTTGACATTCCCGATGAAGACTTTTTTATGGTATTTTCTTGCCCCAGTGATGACAGTAAAAATATATTTTTTGCTTTGAGTGAGGGTGAGTTTGATACTGCGGCGTTATGCGTGGCGTATTGTGAATATTATACTTATGGTAAGCTGGCAAATATCGAAGAATATATTTGGTTTAATCAAGTATTTATTCCAGAGTTGTCACACATTCACGGCATACTGTTATCTACCACTCAGCAGATGAAAGTCTTAAAAGAGTATCCAGAGCTGCTGCATTATGAGGGTAAAGATTATAAGACCCTATTTTGTATTGCCTGCTCGGAGAAAGACCATGAGACGCTTAGCAGGCTTGGGTTTATGGACGGTATGCTCAGTTTTTATGATAATGACAAAAACTTTGCCGATTTTAGACAGCCCTAAGCGACAAAGCGTAAAAAATGCAGCCTAAGCGGTTGCATTTTTTTTGTGAAATGGGGGATTTGTGGTATGATAGACCGACATATGAGAACAGACAGGAGACAGTGATGTTAATTGAATTTACCAAAATGCACGGGCTTGGCAATGATTTTATGGTCATCGACTTGGTGACTCAGCGTCTAAATGTCACCAGTGAGCTGGTGCGACTGCTTGCCGACCGCCATATCGGTATCGGCTTCGACCAGCTGCTAATTGTTGAGCCGCCCACTCGTCCAGACGTGGATTTTAAGTACAGAATTTTTAATGCGGACGGCTCAGAAGTCTCCCAATGTGGCAACGGAGCAAGATGTTTCGCCAGTTTCGTACAAGCACGTAAACTCTCTTTTAAGCAACGCTTAAGAGTAGAGACAGCCAGCGGCATCATCACCTTAACCACCGACCGCTACGGCTGGGTGCAAGTAGACATGGGCAAGCCAAAATTCGAGCCTGCCGAAATCCCTTTCGCCCCAAAAGCCATCACAAAGGTAGGTGGGGCGTACCGTCTTGATGTGGGTGGCACGCCTGTTTCCCTTCATGTGTGCAATATGGGCAACCCGCACGCTGTCATTTTGGTTGATGATGTTTTAAAGGCGGACGTGGCAGAGCTTGGGGCGGCGATTGAACAGCACGAAGCGTTCCCAGAGAAAGTGAATGTCGGCTTCGTCCAAATCGTCAATCAGCGTCATATCCGTCTGCGTGTCTTTGAGCGGGGTGTGGGCGAAACCCAAGCCTGTGGCAGTGGTGCGTGTGCGGCGGTGGCGGTGGGCGTGCGTGAGGGCTGGATTGATGAGGGTGTGGACGTGCGTGTTCAGCTGTATGGCGGTAGTCTGGCGGTGCGTTACCAAGACGGCTATTCTGTAATGATGACCGGTCCGACCAGTTTCGTCTATGAGGGTGTCTTTAGTCCTGATGGGCTGGCAGCACAGGCGGGCATTCGCCTTGAACCCGTCGAAAGCGACTATGCATAATGCCTGCCACCTTGAAAAAACGCAGCACACCCACCGATGAGTTAAAACACGCCACTAAGCTCGAGCAGGGGCAAGCGGTGGCGGTTGGGGGGTTGCCTGAAGCGATGCTTGATTGGATAGATGTTTGGCAGGACGGTCTGTATCTTTCAGGTTATGCCATGCACAGTATGATAGCGTATCGGACGGCGGTGTGTGAGCTAGGTGAATTTGTGGTGTTAAAAGGGGTGCGGACGTGGCAAGCAGTGGATAGACCGCTCATAAAGCAATACATGGCGACACGGCTGGACGCTGATGGCTTGCATTTAAACAGTGCCAAGCTTAAGCTGTCTGCCATTCGCCAGTTTTTTTCTTTTTTAGAAGAAAAAGGGCAACTCCCTAAAAACCCTGTCACGGGCTACCGCTTGACAGGAAAAACGGACAGGCTGCCTGTGCTGTTAGATGCCGATGTCTTAAATCGGCTATTAGAACACCGTGTCTTTGAGGAAAAAGACCAACCGTTATGGCTACGAGACCGCGCCATGTTTGAGCTTTTGTATGGCAGTGGACTGCGGGTCAGTGAGCTGGTGGGGCTGGACGTGGCAGATGCGGCAGGGGAATTTGTGCGTGTGCTTGGTAAGGGTTCTAAGGAGCGGCACGTTCCCATCGGAAAAAAATCTGTCGCTGCCTTGGCGGAATATTTGCCCATTAGGGCGGCTTGGCTTGCCGAAAAAAACAGTACTGTCACGGCTTTATTTATTAGCCAAAAAACCGCCAAGCGGCTTGGCGTGCGTAGTGTCCAAAGTCGGCTAGTGATGGCGGCGCGGCGGGCGGGCATTGAGGAGCATTTGCATCCACATTTACTGCGTCACGCCTTTGCCTCGCATATTTTATCCTCCAGTCATGATTTGCGTGGTGTGCAAGAAATGCTCGGGCATAGCGACATGAAAAGCACGCAAGTCTATACCCACCTTGACTTTGCGGCATTGGCACGGCTGTATGATAGCACCCACCCACGGGCATGACGTTGAGCTGATGTCGCCACTCTTTAGCCTACATAAAAACAGTGTTTGAGAAACATCAATGAAAGTACTCGGATTAGAAACGTCTTGTGATGAAACAGGGCTTGCGATTTATGACAGTGAGCTAAATGACGGCAAAGGCGGCGTTCTTGCCCAAGTTTTATACAGCCAAGTTGAGTTGCATGCCACTTATGGTGGGGTCGTGCCTGAGCTTGCCAGCCGAGACCACATTCGTAAGCTTGTACCACTTTTAGATGAGTTATTAAAACAAGCAGACATTGAAAAGACTGACATTGATGCCATTGCCTATACGAAAGGACCGGGGTTGATTGGGGCGTTGATGACGGGGGCGCTCTTTGGGCGGACGCTTGCCTTTGCTTTAAATGTGCCTGCCATCGGCGTGCATCATATGGAGGGGCATTTATTAGCTCCCCTTTTGGGCAGTGAGGAGGTGGCGTTTCCCTTTGTCTGTCTTTTGGTATCAGGGGGGCATACCCTGCTGGCTCGTGCGGACGGCGTGGGGGAGTATACCATTTTGGGTGAGAGTATTGATGATGCGGCAGGCGAGTGCTTCGACAAAACCGCAAAAATGCTCGGTTTGCCCTACCCTGGAGGCCCGAACGTGGCACGCCTTGCCATGAGTGGTGAGCCTGTTTATGAACTGCCCCGCCCTATGTTGCATAAGGGCTTGGATTTTAGTTTTAGTGGTATGAAAACGGCGGTGCATAATCTTATCAAGGACAACCCAAACGACCCAAAAACCCATGCCGACATCGCCAAAAGCTTCGAGGTGGCGATGGTAGATACGCTGGTAAAAAAATGTATCAAAGCCCTAAAACAAGAAAAGCTTGACCGTCTTGTTATCGCAGGTGGGGTGTCCGCCAATGTGTCACTGCGGGAGACTTTGGAGCGTGAACTTACCAAGATAAAAGCCCGTGTGCATTATGCCCCGACCGAGCTGTGTACCGACAACGGAGCGATGATTGCCTATGCGGGTTTTTGTCGGTTAAAAGCGGGGCAGCGTGATGATTTATCGGTGGCGTGCGTGCCAAGATGGGATATGGCAAGTTTGCCCAAGGTGGGATAGGGGGCATTAACCCTTTTTTCTTATTTTTATAGTGATTTAACTTAAAAAGCCGCCAAAACCGTTCGCCCTTAAGCGATGCCTTCGGGTGAAACGGTTTTCCGCTAGGTTTTCCAAGCTTACTTTAAGCAAAAAACTAATTTGGTGTATTTTGAGTTTAATTTACTATAATTGTCGATAGGGTGTATTCAGCGTAAGGCACAATCCCCTTTTTTCTTTTTTGGTGAGTTTGGCGACCTAATAAAAAACCGCTGCCCTTTGATAAGCTTGGGGCGAACGGTTTTTTTGGTAGGTTAAGATGAATTTAGTGTGTAGACGTCCAACGCATCTAATTTAGGATTTTTAAAATGTCTTTTGAGAAATTTGATACGATTTTACCCAGCCTTGCTTTTGATGGGGATAAGGCGGGTGGCTCGCTCGTTATTTTTAAGCAGGGCGAATTGGCGTACCAGACCGCCTTTGGGCAAGCGAACGCCCATGCGGTTTGGACGCCGCATTCTTTGTCAGTGAATTTTTCTATCGGTAAGGGCGTGATGGCGACGCTGGTGGCGGTGCTGGTGAGTCGAGGCGTGCTAGATTATGACACGCCCATCAGCCACTGCTGGGCAGATTTTAGGGTGAATGGCAAAGAAAACATCACCTTAATGGACGTCCTAACCCACACCGCAGGGCTGTATAACATACGCTCGGTTATGCGTGAAAATGATGAGATTACCGACTGGCAGGGTATGCTGGCTAAAGTCGCCCAAATGCCCATCAGCACCCCAAAAGACCAAGAAACGCACGCCTATGCCAGTGCTTATAGTGCTTTGGTGTCGGGTTGGGTTTTGGGCGGGGTGATTGAGCGTGTCACAGGTAAGCCCCTACAAAGCGTGCTTGATGACTGCCTTGCTGAGCCTTTGGGGGTGAAAGGGGCGTTGTATTTTGGCTTGCCAAGCGAGCAGTACGACCGCCTTGTGCTGCCTGAATTTTTATGGCACGACCAAAACCAAAGACGAAAGCCCACCTTAAAGCCAGATAGCCAAAAGACGCTGGATTTTTATAAAAATCTGCCCATCGCCCATCTGTGGGGTGAAACCTTAAATACCCAAGCCATCAACCGCCATTACTTCGACCCAAGCCGCATGAATTTGGCGAATTATAAAGACGCACTCTTGGCGGACGGAAAAACCCCCATCAACTACCACAGTCAGGCGGTAGTATCCGTCCCTGTCCCTGCCGCCAACGGTGTGTCTTCTGCCCATGCGTTAGCGACGCTCTATGCCATGCACGCCAACGGGGGAGTCTGGCGTGGGGAAACGCTCATCGACCCGTCCACCCTAGCCAAGCTTCGCACTGTGCGGACGCAGGGCTTTGATGCGGTGATGCCAGCAGATATGCGGTGGCGGGCGGGCTTTCATCGCTTATTTAGTGTCCAAAATGCCCCGAATGCTTACGGACATATGGGCTATAATGGTTCGGTGGCGTTTTGTGACCCTGATAGGGGGCTGTCGGTGGCGTTCATTCATAACTTTGATACCACCATGTTAAATGATGTGCGGCAGTTCGTAGTCAGTGAGATGGCGTTATTGTTAAGTTAATTGTACAATCATTTAAAAAAAATAAAAAAACACTTGTATTTATTTTTCTTTGTGGTAGTATAGTAAGGAATAAACAAATGTAAACAATAAGGAGGTTATAATGTTGAAACATACGCTAATGACTGTTATCGCTTTATCTGTTGGTGCAAGTGCTTTTGCAAGCACGCTTCCAGCTGTTCAAGGCGGTGTAACCCGTACTGTGACTCCAATGCCTGCTGCAGAACCAGTTTCATCTGGCACTCAGTGCAAAGCGGTGACTGAGACTGAAATCGCTGCGTTATTTGACCGTTGGAATGCGTCTTTGGCGACGGGCGATTCTAAAAAAGTCGTAGCGAACTACGCCACCGATTCTATCTTGCTGCCTACCGTGTCTAACAAGCCACGCCTAAGCCCTGCAGAAAAAGAAGATTATTTTGACCATTTTCTAGAAAAGAAACCACAAGGCAAAATCGACCTACGCTTTATCCAAATCGGCTGTAACACTGCCCTTGATGCAGGTCTATACACCTTTACTTATTACACAGGCGAAAAGGTTAGCGGTCGTTACAGCTATACCTATCGTTGGAATGGCTCTGAGTGGCTAATCACCCACCACCATTCATCGGCAATGCCAGAGAAAAAATAATTTTTCTTAACATTGTTTAAGTAAAAAAACCACAGCAAGCGATTTGTTGTGGTTTTTTATTGGGTAAAAATTTGCCCCTACTTTTGTTTTTTTGTTAAAATTGTGTCATCTTTTTTTAAAAATTCGCCCAATGAAAATCCTATCCAAAGCTGAAATCATCAAAAATGCCCGCCAATTTTCCAAAACTTGGCAAAACGAAACCCGTGAACGAGCCGAAAGTCAGACCTTTTGGAATGAGTTTTTTGCCATTTTTGGTATTAACCGCCGTGAAGTCGCCATTTTTGAGGCGGGACTAAAAAAACTGAAAGGCTCGCAAGGTTACATTGATGTGTTTTGGCAGAGCAAGCTCATTTGTGAACAAAAATCTCGTGGGCAAGACCTAGAAAAAGCCTATCTACAAGCCATTGACTACCTGCAAGCAACCGCCAAAGTTGCCAAAGACGACTTGCCACGCTATATCATCATCTGCGATTTTGAGTGGTTGCACCTGTATGATTTGGAGAGTGCGGACGCAGCGACCCAGCAAACCATCATCAAAGTTGCCGAGCTTGCCGACCATATTCATCTGTTCGGCTTTATGAACGACCACATCAGCGAAATCAAACGCCAAGAGGAACAGGTCAGCATCATCGCCGCCGAAAAGATGGGCAAACTGCACGATGCCTTGCGGGCGGTTGGCTATGACGGGCACGATTTGGAGCTTTTGCTCATTCGCTTGCTGTTTTGTTTGTTTGCCGAAGATACGCAGATTTTTGATAAATATCAATTTGAAAACTTGGTGCGTGCCACAAATAGCGACATACTTGCCCCAAAAATTGCCCAATTATTTAATGTATTAAATACTCCAAAACAAAATCGCCTAAAAAATTTAAGCGATGACATTGCTAATTTTGAGTATATCAATGGCGAATTATTTTCCGAAACAATTGCAATCGCAAGTTTTGATGACGAAATGAAAGCGTTATTATTAGAAGCGTGTCATATGGATTGGAGTAAAATTAGTCCAGAAATATTTGGGGCGTTATTTCAATCAGTAATGGACAAAAATGCTCGCCGTGCATTGGGCGCACATTATACCAGTGAAGAAAATATTTTAAAAGTCATTGATGGCTTATTTATGGACGAATTAAAAGCCGAATTTGAAAAAATATTAAAATTAAATAAAAATGAAAAATCAAAACAATTGCAACTTTTTCATCATAAAATTGCTAATTTAACATTTTTAGACCCTGCGTGTGGTTGTGGTAATTTTTTGGTGGTGGCGTATCGTGAGCTTAGATTATTGGAATTAGCCATTATTGAAAATATCCATAAAAAAGGACAATTCTTAGAAGTAGATACAATGATAAAATGTGATGTTAATCAATTTTATGGCATTGAAATAGAAGAATTTCCTGCTCAAATTGCTCGGGTGGCAATGTGGCTCATTGACCATCAAATGAACCGCTTAATATCAGCAGAATTTGGCACACATTTTGCCCGTATTCCTTTAAAAAAATCGGCAAATATCAAAAATGAAAATGCTTTGACAATAGAATGGGACAATGTGGATTATATTTTTGGCAATCCGCCTTTTTTGGGAAAAAATTATCAATCAAAAGCTCAAAAAGAGGATTTGGCAAATATTGGTAGGGAAATAAAACAAATCGCCAGCCTTGATTATGTCTGTGCTTGGTATATTAAAGCGGTAGAATATTTAAAACAAAATAAACAATTAAAAGTGGCGTTTGTTTCCACCAATTCAATCACACAAGGTGAACAAGTGCCGATATTATGGCGGTATATGTTGGATAATGGTGTGATTATTCATTTTGCTCATCGTACTTTTGCTTGGAGTAACGAAGCAAAAGGCGTGGCGGCGGTGCATTGCGTCATTATTGGATTTGGATTTCAAGAGATTGAAAATAAAAGAATTTATTATTATAAGGACATTAAAGGCAAACCAGAATTGCAAATTGTAAACAATATTCACCCTTATTTGATTGATGCACCCAATGTATTATTTGATAATCGTA
This sequence comes from Moraxella sp., assembly GCA_030525705.1. GTDB lineage: Bacteria > Pseudomonadota > Gammaproteobacteria > Pseudomonadales > Moraxellaceae > Moraxella. Next base: position 47,017 of record JAUNEE010000002.1, on the reverse strand, counting down.
AAAAACAAATCAGCAATGAATTACCAATGGTTTATGGTAGTAAGGCAACAGATGGGGGAAATTTATTATTATCAAAAGAAGAAAAAGATGAGTTATTAAATAAAGAGCCATTGTCTAGAAAATATATAAAAAATTTTATGGGTGCTGATGAATTTATTAACGGCATTGAAAGATATTGTTTATGGTTTGATAATGTTGATTTAACACAATTAAATAATGATTTGAAAAAAATGCCAATGATAAAACAAAGAATTGCTAATGTTCAAGAAATGCGATTGGCAAGTACTAAAAAAGCCACACAAGAACTGGCAAATACACCCCATTTATTTGGTGAAATTAGACAGCAAAAACAAGGCAATTATTTAATAATACCAGCAGTATCATCGGAAACGAGAAATTTTATTCCTATTGATTATGTTGATGAAAACACTGTAAATGGAAATGCTAATTTTAGCTTACCAAATGCCACTTTATACCATTTTGGTATTTTAAATTCTACAATGCACAATGCTTTTATGAGAACGGTTGCTGGAAGATTAGAAAGTCGCTATCGCTATTCCAATGGTTTGGTTTATAATAATTTTATTTATCCTTTTGATAAAAATGTGCGGGGGGGGGTACACAGACCCTAGATAAAAATATAGCCAATTTGATTGCCGATATTGAAAACAAAGCCAAAGAAATATTAAACGCAAGAACCTATTATCGTGATGAAGCGATAAAAAATGGGCGTAACATTCCTTGTCTTGCTGATTTTTATCGGGTGAATTTGATTGATATTTACCCAAAATTAACCAAAGCCCATAAAGAATTGGATAAAGTGGTAGATAAGGCGTATCAATACGCTTTTGACTATAAAGGGCAATTTAAAGATGAAATGGAGCGAGTGGCGTTCTTGTTTGGGCTGTACGAACAGTTAAATCATTGATTGATAAGTTATCGAGTGCTTAGCCATCGCACCGTTTTGGGGTGTGCTTAAAATGGTGCAATATGCACACCTTGCAGGTATCAATTTAGTATATACAAGTGTACTTTATAGGTGTGCTTGATTAAAATTAAGCTGAATGTATTTCAATAAAAAATACCCCCATTTATATAAAAAATAAAATTTGAAAAAACGCCCGTTTTGCGGTAGAATTATGCCATCAATTCCCCAAAGTTGTGTTGTTTATCAATTTTATTTTAAGGAAAAATGTTATGAGCTTGTATCAAACCGCATTACAAAATCGCCAAGTGTCCGAAAGCGTGGCGGTGTCCTTAGTCCCTGTGATTTTTAAACTACAAACACAGGGCGTTTTTTTGTCATTTTTTGGCGAGCCTTTGATGGCTGATGTTGCCAAAATCGTTGCTTTGCACGAAAAACACGGGGCGGACATTGAAAAAACTGCTAAGTTTATCAATGACTTAGGCGACACCGCCAATGCTCGCCTTGATGTGGGCATTGCGGTGCGTGATGGCAAGGGCGTGGCGGATTTGGTGGGGACAGGCGAAATTGCCCCAAAAGATGTGGTACTGTATGGCTTTGGGCGGATTGGGCGGATTTTGGCACGCCTTTTGACCAAAAATTCATCGGACAAAGGCTTGCAATTAAAAGCAATCGTGGTGCGTCCTGCGGGCGAGGGCGACCTTGAAAAGCGTGCCAGCCTATTAGAACGAGACAGCGTACACGGCTGGTTTGACGGCTCGGTGGTGGTGGATAAGGCGAACAATGGACTTGTGGTCAATGGGCGATTTGTTAAGGTGATTTATGCCTCCGACCCATCTGAGGTGGACTACACCGCTCACGGCATTGATAACGCCATTGTCATTGACAACACAGGCAAATGGAAAGATGATGTTAGTTTGGGCAAACACTTGCAATCAAAAGGCGTGGCAAAAGTGCTACTAACCGCCCCTGCCAAAGGCGATGTCAAAAATGTGGTGTTTGGTGTCAATGATGACACCATTCTTGATGACAAAATCGTCTCGGCAGCCAGTTGCACCACCAACGCCATCACCCCAACTTTGAAACTGTTAAACGACAAATTTGGCATTGAAAATGGGCATATGGAAACCATTCACGCCTTTACCAACGACCAAAACTTGGTGGACAACCATCACAAAGCCGACCGCCGTGGACGAGCTGCCCCCCTTAATATGGTGATGACTTCCACAGGGGCAGCCAGTGCGGTTGCCAAAGCCATTCCAGAATTAAAGGGTAAATTGTCGGGGTCTTCGGTACGAGTGCCAACGCCCAATGTTAGCCTTGCGATTTTGAATCTGAATTTTAAAACTTCAGTGGGTAATGCCGATGAGCTAAATGCCTTTATCAAAGAGGCAAGCGTGTCAGCAAAATGGCAAAATCAAATTGCGTACAGCGATAGCCCAGAGGCGGTTTCTACCGATTTTGTCAGCTGTGAAACGGTGGCGATTTTTGATGCCAAATCTACCATCGCAGACGGCAACCGTGCCACAATGTACCTATGGTATGACAACGAAATGGGCTACAGCACGCAAGTGGTGCGAGTGGCAGAAACGATGGCAGGCGTGGATTATAAGCGGTTGGCGTAATGCGTTCGGTATAGTGCGTTTGATTTAATTTTAAGAAACACGCTCAAAAATTTTTGGGCGTGTTTTTTGTTTCGGAGTTTCGCAGGAAGTTTATTAAAAAAAGAAAATCGTTTGGGTGGTTTTAATAAAATAAAAAATGTGTTTACTGAGTTTGCTTTTAAAACACGGTGAAACTGTGTTATAATTGGCAGTTAATTTTAAAAAAATTTAGATAAGTAAACTGAGACAACCATGCGTTTTATTGATGAAGCATTGATTAGTGTAAAAGCAGGCGATGGCGGCAATGGAATTGTGAGTTTTCGCCGTGAGAAATTTGTGCCAAAGGGCGGCCCTGATGGCGGTGATGGTGGAAAAGGCGGTGATGTATATGCCATTGCCGATGACAATACCAACACGCTTGTTGATTATCGTTATACCCGTAAATTCGAGGCGAAACGGGGCGAGAATGGTGGCAGCAAGAACTGCTCGGGCAAGGGTGCGGACGATGTTTATTTGGCAGTGCCCATCGGGACAACCATCATTGATACCGACCTTGATGTGGTGATTGGGGATTTGACGGAAAAAGGTCAAAAAATCCTCATTGCCAAAGGTGGTGACGGCGGGTTTGGGAATACCCGTTTTAAAACGTCCACCAACCAAGCCCCAAGAAAAGCAATCCCAGGCTTTCCTGGGGAGAGTAAAAATATCAAGCTTGAGCTAAAAGTGGTGGCGGATGTGGGGTTGATTGGATTGCCGAATGCGGGTAAGTCCACCTTTATCCGCCAAGTGTCTGCCGCCCGTCCGAAAGTGGCAGATTATCCCTTTACTACCCTTGTGCCGAACCTTGGCGTGGTTGATGTCGGTACGCACCAGTCCTTTGTGATGGCGGACATTCCGGGTTTGATTGAGGGGGCGAGTGAGGGGGCTGGGCTGGGTATTCGTTTTTTAAAGCACGTGGCACGTACCCGCAGACTTTTACACATTGTCGATGTGAAGCCGATTGATGGCTCTGACCCTGTGGCGAATGCGCAGATTATTTTAAATGAGCTAGCGAAATTTTCTCATGAATTGTCACAACTGCCTCAGATTTTAGTGTTAAATAAAATCGACCAAATCCCAGAAGAAGAACAAAACGCGGTTTGTACGGACATTGCGGCACGCCTTGGCTGGACGGGCATGGTTTTTCGTACCTCCACTTTGACGGGTGAGGGTGTGGAAGCGGTGAAGTTTCATTTGATGAATGCCATCGAGGCAGAGCGTGAGCGTGAGGCGGAAGACCCCATCTTTGCCGAGGCACAAGCGGAGCGTTTCGCACGTTTGGAGGAAGAAGTGCGTCACAACACAGAAATCCAAAAAGAAGCCTATCGCGCCTTGCGTAAAGCACAGCGTGAGGGCGTGGCGGACGATGACGATGATGACTTTAATGAAGATGATTATGACGTGAAAGTGGAGTACGCACCTTACTAATCAAGGTGTGCGGCAGGTGCTTTTTAACATTGATTTGATAAAAATTAGGAAAATTCATGCAAACCCAAAAATTCGCCCCCTTAAAAAACGACCGCATTTTGCGTGCCTTGCGTTTCGAGCCTGTGGATACCACACCTGTATGGATGATGCGTCAGGCAGGGCGTTATCTGCCAGAATATAAAGAAGTGCGTGCCAAGGCGGGCGACTTTTTAAGCTTATGCAAGGACGTGGATAAGGCGACTGAAGTAACCTTGCAGCCCTTACGCCGCTTCGAGCTAGACGCTGCTATTTTGTTTAGTGATATTTTAACCATTCCTGATGCGTTTGGGCTGGGTCTGTATTTTGAGGAGGGCGAAGGTCCAAAGTTAAAGTACACCGTGCGGACGCCCACCGACCTTGAAAGACTGCCTGCTATCAAAGTGGAAACTCAGCTGGATTACGTCCTAAAAGCCGTCACAAATATCCGAAAAGAGCTAAACGGGCAAGTGCCGCTGTTCGGTTTTAGTGGGTCGCCGTGGACGCTTGCGACTTATATGGTGGAGGGTGGCTCCAGCCGTGAGTTCCGCCATACCAAAGAGATGATGTACGCACGCCCTGAGTTTTTGCATGCCTTATTATCAAAAATCAGCACTGCGGTCATCGACTATCTGGACGCCCAAATCCGTGCAGGTGCGCAGGTGGTGCAGATTTTCGACAGCTGGGGCGGGGCGCTCGGTCATCGTCAGTTCGTGGAATTTAGCCATAAATATAACCGTGAGATTGTTGCGGCATTAAAAGCCAAGCACCCCGATGTGCCTGTGGTCTTATTCACAAAAGGCGGCGGGCAGTGGCTAGATATCCAAGCCGACAGCGATGCGGACGCTTTGGGCTTAGACTGGACGACCCGTTTGGATAAGGCGCGTCTTACTTTAAGCGAGACTCAGCGTGCTTTAACCATCTCTCATAAAAAACTCCAACACTCAAAAGCCATTCAAGGCAACCTAGACCCTGCGACACTCTATGGCAGCAAAGACAGCATTCGTGCTGAAGTTAAGCGTATGCTTGATGACGCTTATGCCACAGATAAGACGGGCTATGTCGCCAACTTTGGGCATGGTATCACGCAGTGGGTCAATCCTGACCATGCCAAAGTATTCATCGATGCGGTGCATGAGTATCGCATTTGATGGCGATAGTTAAAAAACAGCCTGTTTTGGGCTGTTTTTTTCGGTGTATTTTTTTATTTTTATCGCCTACGCTTGCCGATTATCTGTTTAGACGTCCTAAATAGTGTTTCTGTGTGCTATACTAATATGGCATAATTTTTGCATATCGCTTAAAAATGGCTCGGTTTTAAGCTGCTCGAGTGTTTTTCAGTGTTTGCGGTTTTTCGATGATGTCCTTGCTGTGGCTGGGGTGTCTTCCGCTCGTTTTTTGGTTTTGTTAAGGCAAAAAGTCGCATGAGTATGTCGTTTGGGCTTGGGGTCAACCTAGGTCAATCGCAAAAGCTAACCCCACAAATGCAACAAGCCATCAAGCTTTTGCAGATGTCGAGCCTTGAGCTTGAGCAAGAGGTGCAAGCCAAGCTTGACGCCAACCCATTACTTGAGCGGGTGGACGAGGGTGAGGACGTTACTGCCCAGACTGTGCCGACGCTGGAGGATTGGTCGGGAAATACTTGGGAGAAGACCCGCCTTGATAGTTCAGATGGCTTTGATGAAGAGTCTAGGGAAGACAGTCTGGATAAAATCGACAGCTTGTCTTTGGACGATGACGCCATGGATATGGGCTGGCAGGAAGTGTATGGCGATGACGTGGATGGTTTTAGTGATTATGGCGTGCCTTCGGGTGCGGATGATGACTTTGAGAGCGAGGGTTCGACCAGTCTATCTATTCAAGACCATGTCCGCTGGCAGATGAACTTTAAGCGGCTGTCGACCTTGGATAAGCTCATCGCTGAGCAGTTGATTGACGCCATGGACGACATGGGCTTTGTGCGGCTGCCTTTAGAGGATGTGGTAAAAAACTTCGAGATGATGCTGTCTTTTTATGAGTTAGATGAGACGGTTGGCATCGAGGAGGTGCAGGCGGTATTACGCATGATTCAGTCTTGTAGTCCTACGGGCGTAGGGGCGAGAGACTTGGTGGAGTGCCTATTGCTACAGCTTGCCAAATTGCCCTTTGATACAGAATGTATTAGCGAAGCAAGGCTGGTGTTAGGCTCGGCAAATCACCTCCAAACGAACAACATCAAAGAGCTGCAGCTTGAGACAGGGCTTAATCTGGACGAGATTAAAGGGGCGATTGCCCTGATTCGTACGCTTGAGCCGAATCCTGCCGAGCAGTTTTTAGTGCAGGCGGGTGCGGTCAGCCAAGAGCGGGAAGTGCCTGATATTTTGGTCTTTGCTAAAGACGCCAATAAACGCAGCACACAGCACAGCCAAGACACCGAGTGTTGGCGTGTTTTACTAAACCCTGAAACTTTGCCCCGCCTCCAAATCAATCAAGAATACGCCAGCATGATAAAACGGGGTGATGAGACGCCCGATAACCAATACCTAAAAAACAACCTTATGGACGCACGGCTGTTCATTCGTAGTATTGAGGAGCGTAATCAGAATCTACTTAAAGTGGCAAGCTGTATCGTCCAAAAACAGCAGGCGTTTTTATTGGAGGGGGCGGTTGCCATGCAGCCTTTGACGCTTCGGGAAGTGGCGGAAGTGGTGGATTTGCATGAGTCCACAGTGTCACGTCTTACCACCAATAAAACTATGCTCACACCGCAAGGGGTGCATTCCTTGAAATACTTTTTTTCTTCACACGTGTCGAGTGATGATGGTGAAGTCTCTTCCACGGCGATTAGTGCCATGGTCAAAGAGATGATTGATGGTGAAGACCCGAGAAAGCCCTTGTCGGACAGCGAGCTGACCCGCCGTTTAGAGGAAAAGGGCGTGACCATCGCCCGCCGTACTGTCACAAAATACCGTGAGGCGATGAACATCGGCTCATCAACCCAACGCAAACAAAAGCTTTAGTGGGGCATGGCTGCGGGTTTCTTTGAAAGCAGCTGAATTGCCGTATACCCCCAACCAATCACAAAAAATACGCCACCGATGGGCGTGATCATACCAAATGCACGTGGCAGACCGAGTGCCAAGCCGTACAGCGACCCTGAAAAGAACATAACGCCTATCATTAGGCACAGCACAGGGCGAAGATTTATCCAACCTTTTTCAAGCAAAGCACTCAGGCAAAGCACCCCAAGCCCGTGGATCAAAAGATACAGCGTGGCGGTACTCCATAGCTCAAGTGCTTTTGGGCTGGTGATGTTTTTTAGTCCGTGTGCGCCGAATGCCCCTAAAAGCACACCTACTGCGAGCAGCAGGCAGGCAGCGGCAGCGGTCTTTTTAGCGAGAGTGGGTTTAGTAGTCATCTTCATCTAAAATCATATTATCAATCATCATGGCACTTTTGATTTTGTCCATGGCGTTTTTTTCAATTTGACGCACCCGTTCGGCGGAGATGTTGTACTGAGCGGCAAGCTCGTGCAGAGTGGCTCTTTGGTCAGCAAGCCAACGCTGGTTAATGATGTCCCGAGAGCGTTCGTCCAAATCCTGCATGGCGGTGGCGAGGGCTGTCGTGGTATTTTCTTCCCAGTCGGCATCTTCGACCACCTGAGCAGGGTCGATGGCGTCTTCTAGGAACAGCTGCGGGGCGTAGCGTCCGTCATCTTCATCGCTGTCTTGTAGTTCAAAGGAGGCGTCATAGCTGGTAAGCCGTGCTTCCATCTCGAGTACTTGTTTGACAGTGACACCCAAATCTTTGGCGATGGCCTCCGCTTCGTCCAAATTCAGCTGGTTGCTGGATTTTTTTAGGCTACGCAGGTTAAAAAACAGCTTTCTGTGGGCTTTGGTGGTGGCGATTTTTACGATTCGCCAGTTTTTAATGACGAATTCATGAATCTCCGCTTTAATCCAATGCACGGCAAAGCTGACAAGGCGGACGCCCTTGGTGGGGTCGAAGCGTTTCACCGCTTTCATTAGCCCAAGGTTGCCTTCTTGGATAAGGTCGGCTTGGGATAGCCCGTAGCCAGAGTAACTTCTGGCGATGTGAATCACAAAACGCAAATGCGACAAAACCAAAAGCCGAGCCGCCTCCACGTCACCTTGCTCATGATAACGGTGTGCCAGCTCTTGCTCTTCTTCAGGGCTTAAAATGGGAATTTGATGGACGGTGTTAATATAAGCACCTAGATTGACCCCAGGTGCGGTCAAGTGTGTGGGCATGGCGGGCACCAGCTCACGGGTGGGGACGGTGCTTAGGGGGGTGTTGTCCATGGTCAGCCTTATAAAAAATAAAAATAACAAGCTATTGTAAAGCCAAATTTGCTGAAATGCTAGGGGGTTTTTAATTCTTTACATAAGTTTACAAAAAATTTAATTTAAATTTTTTATTGTTTACTGATATCTGTGTGTTCATATTTGTTGAGGCTACAAGTTTGAATGTGGAGATTTTCACAGATTTTTAAGGATGTAGATGATATTGGCTTTATGTACGCATCTAGCGCTAAAATTCATCTGTACTGGTTCTTGATGAATTTTAGTGCTAGAAATTTTGACTAGTTTTTTGGTATTTTATATTTATCGTAGGCTAGTAGCATTACCAATGCAAGAAAATTGGCGAATGCAAATGCGATAAATATCCCTGAAATATCAAAGTATTTTAATAGTAATATGCCAACAGGCATACCTATAAAAACCAAGGACATTCGAAATAAAGGCGGGTATTTTTTAAATCCTAGCACCCTAAGCTTTGAGATAATGGATATATTCATTCCGTCAAATAACGCAACCAGTAGAGCGATAGACATTATTGTTATTGTTGTTGATTTTATATGCCCAAAGTATAACCAAGAAAAAATTGGTATTAAAATAAAAATGATAAAACCTACCAAAAGACAAAATTTAATAATAAATTTATTCCAGTATTTGTCATTTGATTTTTTAATTTCCTCTTTATCTTCACTATTTATCTTTGATAAATTGATGGATATAGAGGAGGATAGACCTATATAAATAACAAAGATAATGTTGATGAAATTTAATAAAATTCCATAAGTTGCAACCATTTCATCAGTAGAATTAATGCTTAAATAATAGGTTAGTGCAGCAAATGAGGTTGCAAATAATAAACTAGTTGCAGCATCAGATATTCCAAAGCTACCAATTTGAATAAAATTTTTTCTATCAAATTTTGGCTTTATGTATTTTTTACTTAACTCTTTAAATACAATGTATAAAAACAAAAATGCACCAAAACATCTAATTAATGTTGTTGTTAATGCTACAGCAACTTGATTTTGCATTTCACTTCCTAGGACAAAGATTAAATTTAGAATCAAGTTTGATATGGCAAAAATAATTGTAATATTAAAAACTTTATTGGATTTTCCCATCGTATCTAGTACATGAGAAAATATAATATATGCTGGTAGAAATAAAATACCAAAAGATAAGTAAATATAAGTAAGTTGTTGGGTTAAAGTTAATGGACTTATAAAACTGAGTAAATATAATAATATGAGACTGAGGGAGAATATAATAAATCCCAGAAAAAATGAATATCCCATACAGAGGGATATAGAGTTTTCTTTTTCTTTACTTTGATTATAGAATATGGGTATTCCCACAGATAGAGCTAGACACAGAACAACGAATACTTGAATTATTTGTGTTGAGAATACATAATCCGCAAGAGAGTTTTGACTTTTGGATAATTTTGATAATATAACAATATCGGCAAATGGCATTGAAAGTGCAACAAATTTTGAAGCACCAATTGTGATTGCTTGCTTGATTATTTCTTTGCTTTGATTCATTCTAGACTTCCTTGATTGGTAGATTGCTAATATTTAAATTTGAATTTTTACATAATGTAAAGTAGTAAAAGTCATGATGACCAAGATTTTGAATTATATTATTTTTTATCATGTAGGTTTTTCTAGAGATTCTGGCGTCTGAACTTTTTTCGGAACAAAAAATAAAATCGCTATAATGTTTATCTATGACAAATAGATAATGTTCAGAGGTTTTATTTTCGTAAGTCCATTGCGAGCAAGAAAATAAAATTAACATATGTCTTGTCTCTTTATCAATATCCTTATTTATATGTTTTAGGTATCTGATAATAGATATGCCAACAGTCCAGTTAAGTCTATTACTGTTATTAAAACACCATAGAACGAATTTAGAAAATTCTGATTCATTGTCAATGTCTATGATTGTGTTCAATGTTGGTACGGCGGTTAATAATGCATCAATCCAAGAATGAATCAATAATGATACATAAATTTTTTCCTTGTTTTCGAAATATGGCTTTTTTTGTGATGTAAAAAAAGCTAAACAAATATCATCAATTATCATATTACTTCCCTTACTCTCTGAATGTCTGATAGCCATTCTGAATTATTAAAATTGCCGTCCCTCTCCACAGAGATTGTAATTTTATTACTTGTAGTGGTTCTTAAAAAATGCTCAGTCCATTTTAGCCCTACATCACTAATTTCGCAGTCATGAGTATCAACTAGGAATTCATTTTCTATTCCACAAGGGGCATATCCTGCTATATGAAAATGGCTAGTAGATTTTGCTATTTTATCCCAACTTGATATAGCATACCCTGTATTAGATTCAGATATGATTGCATTGGAAATATCAAAAAGCAATCCGCAATTTGTTGCGTTAATTAGATGCTCAAAGAACTCAGCTTGTCCAACTGGTTGCCTAAAGATTGAAGGGTAATTTTCTAGAAAAATTTCGCATTCTAGTAAATCTTGCCAAATGCTTAATTTTTCAAATATCTTTTTGCTATCGTTCTGATAGTCGACCTCTAGCATTTGAGGCAAGGTAAATTCTTTGTAGTAAAACTTCCCTAGATGGTCTGAGACATAAATAGGATTCAATTCCTTTTTGAGAAAATTAATAGATTTTGCCATAGATGATAAATTGCTAATGTCATTATCTATAAATCTAGAGTTCATAATATGAAACGCACAAGGAATGTCTTTTATTGTGTCTAGTATGGATTTAGGCTCACAATTTAGAAAATTATCAATCAGTATTTCAATAAAATCAATATGACCGTTCGATGTCATAAATTCTAAAGATTCCAAATCTCTGATACCTGTCCAGTTTACGCCAATTTTCTTATAATTCATTGTATGTTCTCCACGAATTCAATAAAAGAATCTAATATATACACGCAATCACTTTCCATCGCTGAATCAATCTCACTTTTTGAAAGAGATATTCGTTTGTAATTTGAAAAAGTATAATTTAGCCACTCATCAAAAATATCGTCTTCGTTTTTGTTGAGTGATTGACATATATATTGATAGTTTTTTATTTGACTGTAAAGTGTTTTTTTAATATAAGATATGGCATATGTTTCGGACTTAGCATATCTTTCTGAGTGATTTTTGATTTTTTGATAATTATCAATGAGCGTTTTGAGCTTTAAAAAATCCTCTTGATAGGTTTCTATGTTATTTTTCCAAGATGATTCGCTGTGCTCTATATTGATAAACGCATTATTATTCAATAAATTTAATTTAAGAATTTTATTGAAAAATTCCCAAGCTCTTGAATCAACCGCATTTCCATGTCCGTCATGCAGTGCTCCATCTTTACCCGTTACAATGCCTGATAGGTGTATTTCTGCAACTCTGTCCCAGTTTATACACCCTATAAAAATTTCTGGTGAGACACCTATGTTTACGCAATCTATAATTAAATGACTAATATCAACAATTAATTTTGCATTAGAACTCTCTAAAATTCGAGCAACACTTCTCCAATTTTCAATAATTTCAGTTAGATTCTCCGAGTAGAAGTTGGCGTTTTCTATCCATACTTCCTTTTTGGTCTGTTTTTCAACTTCATTAATAAATCTTATGCAGTTCGATTCGATGACTTTTGATGCTTTATAATGAGAAGTTAGCCCAAATTTACCTATATTTTCATATCTGCTACCAGATAAATGAAATCCAATGCTGATAATTTTATCATCAGCATGAATAGGTAATAACTTTTCTTTTATGAATGCATCTTGGTGAAATTCATCTTCGGCAATAGGGCTTCTTGCTAAGTGAAGAGAAAGGCTACGTGAGTAAGATTGTGATAGCTCGTGGGATTTATTAGAAAAAATATGGTGGTATGCCTCCATTCCCAATTCGATCAGCTGCACATTTTTATTGATGGGCAGTGAATTATCTAGGAATAGCGGATTATAGCTACATGCAACTTTCATATTAAATCCTTTTTGATATGGTGCTGTATGTGTTTTGTGAAAATTGCGATAGCACTACTTAAGCACTATCGCAACCATTCGAAAGAAAAACAATAGGCTATACGAATAAATACAAGTTATTTATTGTAGTCGCCACATGTTTTTTCTTTGTCGTCAATCTCAACAACAATTTTTTCTTCAGTGATTAATACATCAATAGCGTTCATAGCATATTCCTTTTGAAAGTGAAAGTTGAGTTTATGTCTCAATAATTAAGAGAACACATAATCATTGAGACAGCTTCATCGTATAAAAAAAACCTTATGAAGTCAAAATATAAATTGTAATTTTTTGTAAATATTATTGGGTTTTCGTGACATACAGATGAAAAAGTGTGACGGGTGTATGGCTCTGTGCGTCTGCTGTTTCATCTTGCCAATGTGTGAGCGTCAGGGCGTTTTTTTCACAAAAGCGCCCAATGTCCACCACTGCATGACTGTCCGTTGCCACCACATAAACGCTGCCGTGAGTGAGGGTTTTTAGGCTAAGTTTTAATTTTAAAAGTGGCATGGGGCAGGCAAGTCCTCGCCCATCGATGAATACAAAGGGTGAAAATACCAAGTCCTCAGGCTTGTTTTTAATAAGACCGTCAATTAGAGGAGCTTTTTCTGTCAAGGCGTTACCTAGAAAAATCTGGCTATGCATAGGGGTTGCTCGTTTTTTTGTTTTGGTGTATATGGGGCGGATTTTTAAAAAATAAAGCCAAGCACCCATCAGTATTCTAAAAATTTACGATGACCCAAAAAAATCAAGCCGCTCGAAAGCGGCTTGAAAGGTAGGGATTATTTTTGCTCGCCCCAGATGGCAGGGTATTTGTAGCCAGGGAAAGTGGCGTGGGCGTACTGTTTGAAACCGTCTGAGTTGTAAGCAGCGGTGACGTCTTGTACCCATTTGCGGTCTTTGTCGCCTGTTTTTACGGCAGACCAGTTCACATAGGCATAAGATTTTTCTTGGTATAGGGCTTCAGTGATTTTAATGCCTGCGTCTGTGGCGTAGTTGCCGTTAATCACAGCGAAGTCCACTTCGTCACGGGTGCGTGGTAGGTTGGCGGCTTCAAGCTCAACAATCTGAATGTTCTTCGGGTTTTCAGCGATGTCTGCTTTCGAGGCTTTTAGAGGGTCGATGCCGTCTTTTAGCTTAATCCAGCCAAGGTCATTCATCATCACCAAGGCACGGGCGAAGTTCGATGGGTCGTTCGGAGCTGAAACGCTCATGCCGTCATAGGCTTCGTCAAGGTTGGTTTTTTTGCCACTATAAATGCCAAGCGGTGCGGTCGGTACTTGGAAGACTTCTACAAGGTCAAGATTATGCTCAGCTTTAAAGGTATCTAGGTAAGGCTTGTGCTGAAAGACGTTGATGTCTAGGTCGCCTGCGGCCAGTGCTTGGTTTGGCATAATGTAGTCGGTGAACGTTTTTAGCTCGACTTTATAGCCTTGGGCTTCAAGCTCAGCTTTGACTTGGTTACGCACCATGTCCGCGAAGTCGCCTTCGGTGGTACCGATGACGATGGTGTCTTTTTCTGGGTCTTTGCCCGTGGTGTCTGTGGCAGCGGGTGCGGCAGGCTCAGCAGGTGTGGTGCTTTCGGCAGCAGGGGCACTGGTGGTTTCTGCAGCAGTAGAGGCGGTTTCGGCAGGCTTGTTGTTGCCACAGCCGACCAAAACAAGACCAGTAAAGCCCATCAAAGTAGCAGTGGATAGCACTTGACGGCGAACTTGGGTTAGGGTTTCTAGGGTCATAATAAACTCCAAATAAAAAGAATGCCAGCAGGGGCATTATCAGGCTTGAGCGGCATAAATTTTATCATTTAAGACCATTCAAGTGACAAGTCAAACGCATGGAATAAAAACTGTTCGAGCTAAAAAAGACGAATTCGCCCGTTTTTTGGCAAATGTCGTCCTTAATTTAACTTAATATAACACAAATTACAGATAAGGACAATCTTTAGCAACATTTCAAAATGCCCTTTAAAAACTAAAAAGTCTATTTTTTTAAAAAGTGATATTAGATGAGGGATTTGTGGTCTTGGGAATGAAAATCATGATATAGTAAATTAAACTCAAAATACGCTACATTGGGTTTTTTGCTCAAAATGAGCTTGGGTAATCTAACGAAAAAACCGCTTCACCTGCGGCATCGCTTAAGGGCGAACGGTTTTGGTGGCTTTTTAAGTTAAATTACTATAAAAACAAGATTTTAGAGGGTGGGTTTTCGGGTGAAGGAGGGTTTTTGGGTTGTTGGTGTGGCTTTGGCTGGGCTTGGGGTTTAAAAAGCTAAAAAGCCATCAGTGTGGGTTGATGGCTTTTTTAAAGTTTAACGTTTGTCCAGTTTTTTGGCGAGGGCATTGCCCAGTGCCTGAATAAAAATCACTATAATGGACAGCACAATGACCACAAAGACGGTGATTTCTGTGCGTGACCGCATATAACCATAACGCACCGCCAAGTCCCCAAGACCGCCACCGCCAATCATGCCTGCCGCCGCAGAATAAGACAAAAGGCTAATGCATAAAATGGTCACCGATAGCACAAGGCTTGAGCGTGCCTCGCCCAAAAGCACTCCGATGATGGTCAAGGGTGATGCCCCCATGCTGTCCACCGCTTCAATGATGCCCCTTGGGACGTCACGCAGATTTTGCTCAACCAGACGGGCAAAGTAAAACGAGCCTGCCGTGGCAAGCACGAGGCTTGCTGCCACAGGTCCGATTTTCGTGCCGACAATGAATTTGGTGATACCACCCATGGCAATCATCAAAATAATGAACGGAAAAGCACGCATGAAGTTGGTAAAGCCACCCAAAACAGCATACAAAGGCTTATTGGCGAACAGCTGTTTATCGCTGCTTAAAAATAAAAACACCCCGAACGCACCACCGAAAAGGACGGCAGCGGTGGTAGAAATACCCATCATGATGAGTGTTTCATAGAGGCTTTTTGTGATTTCATCTTGAATGCTTTTTAGGCTTTCGATGGCGTCTTGTAAGGTTTTTTCTTGTGCCATGGTCTGTTCTTTTTTGGTTAATCGTGGGCGATGAGGCGTTGACCGATGTCGGTTTTGGCGTGGATTTGCCCATCAATGATGTCTGCCACTTCTAAGAGCGTGCCTTGGTGGAGCAGGGCGGTGCGGTGGCAGAGTTTTTGGATAACGTGCATTTCGTGGGTGACGATGACAATGGTCATGCCAAATTCTTCGTTAATTTGTTTTAAGACCGCCAAAAGACTGCGAGTGGTCTCAGGGTCTAGGGCGGAGGTGGGTTCGTCCGCAAGCAGGACTTTTGGGTTCGGGGCGATGGCACGGGCAATGCCGACCCGCTGTTTTTGACCGCCTGACAGCTGAGCGGGGTAGTGGTCGGCACGGTCGGTGAGGCTGACAATCTCAAGGCAACGCATGACACGTTCATGGATTTTTTCTTTGGGATAGCCTGCCACTTTTAGGTTAAAGGCGACATTCTCAAAGACGGTGCGGTTTGCCATAAGGTTAAACTGCTGGAAAATCATGCCGATGTTGTGACGGCTGTCACGCAAAGCCTTGGCAGAAAGCCCTGTTAGAGTGACGCCATCGACCGTTACCGTGCCTGTGTCTGGCGTTTCTAAGAGGTTAATGAGGCGTAACAGTGTGGATTTTCCTGCGCCAGAATAGCCCATCAAGCCGAAAATCTCCCCCGCCCCAATCTCAAGCGTGGTGGGTTCGACCGCCATAAAACTGACGTCTTTGCCGTCTTTTTTTAGGCTAAAACGCTTGCTGATGTTTTCTAGGCGTATCATGGGGGTGGATTTTTCGGTCATGGTATTTTGTCATTGATAAAAAAAGTGCATTATTTTAGCATAAATTTGGGATTATGCCTAAATTCATGAACGGACTATAAAAATTCTTTTTAGTAAAAAACCGCCCGAAGGCGGCTTTTTTAAGTGGCGAGCTTAATCTTGCCATGCGTCACGGTTGGCTTCGCTTTTTAGTTTTGGGAAATTGTCAGGGTCGAAGCGGATTTCGGTCAAAGGTACGCCCGCTTTGATTTGACGTTCATAGTCCTTTAGGACACGTAGTGCCACAGGTGACAGCCAAACAATCGCTACAAGGTTGATAATCGCCATGATGCCCATGGTCAAATCGGCGAAGTTCCAAATGGCGGTCAAATTCGCCACCGCACCGATGTATACCATCAAAAGCAAGGCGATACGCAGTCCCATCATGGCGGTTTTCGAGTTTTTATTGCCCGCTAAAAACTCGATGTTACTTTCGCCATAGCTGTAGTTGGCGATGATGGTGGTGAATGAAAAGAAGAAAATCGCAATCGCCACGAAAATCACCCCAAACTCACCTACGAACTTCGATAATGCCAGCTGAGTTAAAGCAATGCCTGTTTGTTCACTGCTGGGGTCAACCACGCCTGACAAAATCACGATGCTGGCAGTGGCAGTACAAATCACCAGCGTATCAATGAAAACGCCAAGCATTTGCATGAAGCCTTGTACGGCAGGGTGGTTGGGGTGGGTTTTTGCGGCAGCGGCGGCGTTCGGGGCTGAACCCATGCCCGCTTCGTTTGAGAACAGACCCCGCTTAATGCCGTTAATCATCGCTTGGGCGACGGTATAGCCGACCACGCCACCTGCGGCTTGCTCTAGTCCAAAGGCGGATTTAAAAATCAAGGCAATGGCGGAGGGTAGGGCGGTCAAGTTGGTTAAAATGATGTAGAGTGCCAAAAGAATGTATAAAATCGCCATCAAGGGGACGATTTTTCCTGCCACACGGGCGACCGATTTCATACCGCCAAAGATGATGGGAGCGGTAAGTAGCACCAGCCCAAGACCGCTTGCCCATGTCGGAATGCCGAACGCCTCTAGGTTGGCAGCGGCGATGGTGTTGGCTTGGACGCCATTAAAGGCAAGCCCGAACGCCACCAAAAGGCATAAGGAAAACAGCACGGCAAGCCATCTTTGCTTTAAGCCACGCTCGATGTAGTAAGCAGGACCGCCACGGAACACGCCATCGGTGTGCGGAACTTTATAGGCTTGGGCAAGGGCGGACTCGACAAAGCTTGTCGCCATGCCTAAAATGGCGGTCACCCACATCCAAAATACCGCACCAGCACCGCCCAGATAAATGGCGATGGCAACGCCCGCCAAGTTCCCCGTGCCGACCCGTGCCGCCAGAGAGGTCATGAGTGCCTCATAAGAGCTGATGCCGCCTTCTTTGCGACCTTGCCCTGAGAGTTTTAATAGTTTCCACATATGCCCAAAATACCGCACCTGTGCAAAACGGGTAACCAGCGTAAAATAAATCCCGCCACCCACTAATAAAAACACAATCAAGCCATACCAAGGGTTATTTAGGATAAGCCAGTCATTATTACCCCAAATGAGGTTAACCCCCCAATTTACCAAACCATTAAACCAATCAAACACCGTTATCCTCCCAAAAAAAGCGTAGCTCAGCTTAAGTGAGTACGTTCCATGAAAATGGCATTATAAAACGAGTTTGGATTTGTTGCAAGTTGGTTTCTTGGTCGTTTATTTTTCGCTTTTTTCTTTGTCGTTTTTTTCGGGTGTCAAAGAGAGGCTGTTTTTTTGACGGCAGGGCAAAACCACCAAAAAGCGAGTGTGTCCTTGCCATGTATCGGTCAAAATATGACCGCCGTGCGTCTCCACAATCTGTGCCACCAAAGACAAGCCAAGTCCTGAACCTTTCTTTTCTTGTTTTAGGCGGACAAAGGGGCTAAAGATGTCCTCTCTTTTATCTACGGGAATGCCCTCGCCTTGGTCAATGACGGCAAGCACGGCGAAGTTCGGCTTGGCGGGGGCGGGTGTCTTTTTAAACCGCCCGAAGAAAGATTTGTCGAATTTGCTTTTTTCGTCTTTGGGATCGGGTTTTTGGGCGGTATCTTTGGTTTCATTGTCGGTTGCGTTGGTGTGTTCTGGTGTAGGCTCGAGGCTCGGCTCGGGCTTGGTTTCAGGCTCGCTGTATAAAAGTTCATCAGGAATGATGAGTGTTTCATCGGTGGTGCTTGCCCCATAAACATAGACGCTTATCGGCGGTATGCCGTGAATGAGGGCGTTGTTTAGTAGATTTCTGACCAAGTGGGTCAAAAGATTCGGTTGGGCTTCAATGGTAACCGACTGCCCGTTTAAGGTGGCTTCTGGGTAGTGCTGGCATTCGTTTGCTACAAGCTCACAAAAATCCACAGAAATCATCTGCTGCAAGGCATGACCTGCATCAAGACGACTCACTAAAAGAATGCTCTCAATCAAATCATTTAAGCCTGCCAAGTCTCGGTTAATGGCGCTGGTGCGTTTATCAAGCTTATCTTTGGTGGACTCTGGCAAGCCCTCTGCCAGCATTGCCATCATTTCGGTCTGCAGTCGCATACGGGTGATGGGCGTCCGAAACTCGTGCGAGGCATGAGCAAGTAAAAGGTTGTTGGCACTGATGAGCTGTTCTATTTTTTGGGTGGATTGGTTAAAGCCCCGTGCCAAAAGCGCAATCTCGTCATTGCCCTCTTCATGGACACGCACGCTAAAGTCGCCTTCGCCCATGCGTATCATTTGCTTGCTCATTTCATCAAGGCGGCTGGTCATGTTTTTGGCAATCGCCCACAGCACGAAGGTCATAATCCCAAAAAGCAGCACCGTCCCTGTAAATAGATTAAAAAATCCAGAAAAACGGGAGCTTTTTGGGGGTAGGCGGCTCTCATACCAGATGGTAAAACCTGAGGGGGTTTTGACTTGTATGTGGTGCAACGGCGCACCCCATAGGGTTGGCATGACCTCGCTTAGCCACGAGGTTTCATGAAGTAGCATTTCTGGCAGCTGGCTGTCTTCGGTCTGAAGTACCAGCTGGTTGCTTAGGTCGTATAAGCCGATTTTGGCATTTAGGCTTTCATCGAAAATATCGAAGCTTTTTTTTACCACCACCAAGCTAAATCGGGCTTGCACACGGTTGCCATTTTCGGCTTGCTCGGCGGCTTTGACTAAAAATGGGTCAATCTGCGTGGCAATCTGACGGGCGATGGCACGGTGCTTTAGGGTTTCAGAGTTGTTATGCACAATCTGAATCCATGTAAACATGGCGATGACAAACACCACCAACGCCAAAAATACGCTGGCAAACAGTCGACTAAAAACCGAACGAAACCCAAAGCCTGCCATAAATGCCCTTAGACTTGGTCGGTGGCGAATTGATAACCCACGCCACGTACGGTGATGATACGCTTGGGCTGTCTTGGATTGTCTTCGATTAAGGCTCTTAGACGTGAAATATGCACATCGATGGCACGGTCAATGTTCTCAGAGCTGTCATCATTGGGCATGGCTTGCCACAGTTGTTCACGGTTTAGGACTTTGCCTGCATGGGTGGCGAAGTAGTGTAAAAGCTGGAACTGGTGCGTGGTCAGACGGACAGGCTTGTCATCGATGGTGACTTCATGGCTGTCAGGATACACAGTCAAACGCCCGAATTTTAAACTGCCGACATTGATGTCTGCTTGGTTTGGGGTTTCGTGACGGCGAAGGACGGCACGGATACGAGCCAGCAGTTCTCTTGGTTCGAAAGGCTTGGCGATGTAGTCATCTGCACCCATTTCAAGACCTAGCACACGGTCGGTGGTGTCGCCTTTTGCGGTGAGCATGACGATAGGGACTTTGTTGATTTGGGGGTTTTTTGAGCCACGGATTTTTTGGCAAACTTGAATGCCGTCCATGTCAGGCAGCATCAAATCTAAAATCACAAGGTTAATGTCACGCTCTTTGGCTTCTAGTAAATCCACCCCAGCCGTGCCTGTGGCGGCATGGTGAACGTCATAGTAATTCATGGTGAGGTATTCACTTACTAATTCTGCCAAATCTGGATCGTCTTCGATGAGTAGGATTTGCTTGCTCATGGGATTGCCCTTTTATGAATGTTTGTTTGATGTATTTGGGTCGTGGTGCTGAATTATTCGAGCAGTTGACGCTTGTTAGTATAATGCCAAGCTTTTATGCCAACCGCAAGCGAAAAATTGTTATGTTTTTTCAATCAATGTTAGGCAATTCCGCCCATTTCCCCAATACTCAGTAACATTGTAACAAAATATTTCAAATCGGACGATTTTGACTAATACAGTAAATTAAACTCAAAAATGCACCACATTATTAGGTTTTTGCTCAAAGTGAGCGTGTCGACCCATAACAGAAAAAACCGTTCACCCGAAAGCATAGCTTAAGGCGAACGGCTTGATGAGATGTGGAGATTATTTGTTAAATGCGGCTTTTTGTGTTGATTTGATTAACGCACACGCACCGCATAGCCGTCGGCACTAAAGGGCAGCTCGGCGGTGGCGATGAGGCTGTCTTGGCTGACGCCGCTGACCAGATAGCGGTCGTTGGCAGGTTTATAGGCGACTACTTCCACCTCTTTTAATGCCAAACGTGCGTCTTGCCCGATGACCCAGACTTTGGCAGGCAGGGGGAAGGCGGGCGTGTAGGGAGGTTTTTTTAGGAGTTCTAGGTCGGCTGCATCTTTGATGGCGTGGCGTGGCACCAGCGTCCCGACACTCAAATCCCCATAATTTACCCGCCCGCCCAAGGACACACCGCCACTTAGGGCGTGGTTGCTCTCAGGCAGCATATGTACGGTCACAAGACTGTGATTTGGGGTGGTTGGGTGTGGTTTTATGTCGGCGATTTGCCCTGTGAGTGTGCTGGCGGCTTTGGTTGGGACGGTTTGGGCGGCAGACTGGGTGAGTGATAAAGGCTTGGCATCTTTTGGGTTGTTTGGCTCGGGCGTGCTTGAGTTTTCACTGTCTTGGCGGCTTTTTTTGATGGAAAAATTCACCGACTGCCCGATGCGTAATTGGTCGCTAAATACGGTCGGCAGACTGCCCACAAAAGAAAAGGCGTCATCAGATTCCAAAGAAAGTAGCACGGCATTTAAGGTGATGTAGGCGTTTTCTTTGGTGTGGATTTTTTTGATTTTGCCGTGAAAAGGGGCTTTTATGGTGAGTGTTTTTTTTGTGTTATCGGCGTCTTGAATGGGGCGTAACAGGGCAAGTGTGTCGCCTTTTTTGACGGAAATGTTTTCTTTGGCAAACACCCGCATGAGCGTGCCACTGGTGGGGGCGATGATGTTGGCTTGCTCTTTTGGCAGTACCACGCCTAAAAGCTCGAAGCTTGGCTGGTATAGGCTGGTTTGCACACCGATGATGTGGCTTTTGTCCAAAGTGACGGCATCACGGGTCAAGGTAAAATGGGCGTCTGAGGGCGTGTTCGAGTTTTGGGGTTGGCACGCTGTCAATAAAAAAACCGCCAACATCGCACAAAGTAGGCGGGGTGCTGGGCGAGACGTGACGGGCTTTTTAAATAAATAGAGCATGATGGGCAATCAACGAGCGTGGGCGTTTTTTTGGTTAAACTCAACATATCTCACCTTGGCTTTTCGTTCTTGGTGGGATTAAAAAGCCTTTTGGGAAACCGTGTCGTCAGGCGTTATGCTTGGCTGAACGGTTGGGGTGGTTTTTGGTGTTAAACAACGACAAAAGAAAAGATAAGTGGTTTATTGTAACACAGTTTAGCAAGGGCTAAAAGGACGTAAATTGGCGGTAATTGGTAACAGCTGTGCTGAATTTGGTTAATTTTTGACTATTCGTTAGGTGCTTTGGGTTTTTTGTCTAAAATAAGTGGAAAAACCTATTATTTTATGGTAAAAAGTAAGGATAAAATTTGTGTCTGAGAATTGAAGTGCTGCTTCTGTTCTTGTTGTTTTGTACTTTTGGGGTGATATCATAGCCTTAAAAAGTATGAATGCTGTTACTTTTATTAGGAAAATCAAATGGATACTAACTTCCAAGGTCTAAAAGTCATGATTATCGATGACTCAAAAACCATTCGCCGTACCGCTGAAACGCTGCTCCAAAAAGAAGGCTGTGATGTGGTGACCGCTGTTGATGGCTTTGATGCTCTTGCAAAAATCGTTGACGCCAACCCTGACATCATTTTCGTGGACATCATGATGCCTCGTCTTGATGGTTATCAGACCTGTGCTTTGATTAAAAATCACCCAGAATACGCCCAAAAGCCTGTCATTATGCTGTCTTCTAAAGATGGTCTATTTGATAAAGCTCGTGGTCGTATCGTGGGTTCTGACGAATATTTGACCAAGCCATTTAGTAAAGAAGACTTGTTTGCAACCATCAACCATTACCGCAAATAAGCTTTTGGGGGCTTGTCAAGCGATAAGCTTGTGATTCATCGTGTATGTCGCTGGTGGGAAAAGCTTGGCTTTAGTTGCATACACATAAAAAAACAGACGCTTTTTTGGTGTCAAGTGAAGGGTATATATGACCAAAGTACTGGTAGTCGATGACTCACCGACAGAAATGGCTCGGTTTAAAGAGATTTTGGCGAAACACAGCTATGACACGGTGAGTGCAGCAAATGGCGTTGAAGGCTATGAAATGGCAGTAAAGCACCTGCCAGACGTGATTTTAATGGACGTTGTCATGCCTGAAATGAACGGCTTTCAAGCCACAAGAAAAATCACCCGTGATAAGCACACCGCTCATATCCCTGTGGTGATTGTCAGCACAAAAAACCAAGAAACCGACCGTGTATGGGGCAAACGTCAAGGGGCAAAGGAGTACCTAACCAAGCCAGTTGATGAAGAAGAGTTGATTCGGGTCATTCATGCAGTGATGGAGTAGACTTGTGGCTTCTCGTGGATTTATTGAACTCCTGCGTTTGGCAGACCTTGCTGAGGCTCGTCAAACAGGGCGAAATAACCCCGACCAAGAAGACTGGGTAGGTATTGTCTTTGAGGTGGCAGGCGAGCGTTTGGTGGCACCTTTGGGTGAAGTCTCTGAGGTTTTGGCGTTGCCTGAACTGACCGCCATGCCGCTGACTGAGCCTTGGCTTTTGGGTGTGGCGAACGTCCGTGGACGTCTGTTGCCTTTGACGGATTTGGCACAGTTTTTAGGTGTGCAGAGTCTTGAGCGACTAAAAAACCGTAAGGTGCTGGTGATTGATAAAGGTGAGGTTTTCTCAGGTCTGCTGGTTGACCAAGTGTTGGGGATTCACCGCTTTATTAGCACACAGTACGTGGCAGAAGAAATGCCAAAAACATCGGTATTTGCCCCTTATAACCACGGGAAATTCGTCAAGGATGGTGAGGATTTTCGGGTATTTATGCCCAGCCTTTTGACTGAAGACGCCCGTTATATGAATGCCTCTACGGGTTCTTAAGGTGAGCTCGGCAGGTTGATTTGCCTTTTTAGACGCCAAGCGTGTGGGCGTTACTGGACAATTTATAACGTAAAAGTAAAGCTTAAATAACCATCATTGGGCTTTGTGAAAAATTTATATTCATCATTAAACGTGATTAAAAAATTAGGGTCTGTGGCGGTTGTGACTGCAAGCAGATGTTAAAAATAAGTGGGTTTGCTAACGTGTGTCAAACAGACCCTGATTGCTGTAAGGTTTTGTAAGGAATTAAAGATGAGTGATGCTTTGATTGCCCCCGTAGCACCAAAAGAAGACCAAAGTCGTGAGCGGACATGGCTGCTTGCTTTGGGATTATTTGGTGTCATTAGCGTGCTAAGCTTGATTTACTTGGTGCATTCATTGACCAAAGTGACAGGCTATCTTGGTTATGTCAATCAGATGGAAGTGGCGGCTGCCAACATCGTCAGAGATGTGAATGATGCAACTTTTTCCCGTGATTTTGAGGTAAGCTCAACGGCGTATAGTCGCCTACAGACAGACGTGGCAGGCTATGAGTTGGCATTGCAAGGTGCGCAAGCGAGCAACATGGGCAATGCAGCGATTTTTGATGAGCTGGCTCGTGACTGGCAGGCGAAAAAAGAACAAATTAACTATGTGCTAGAGCATAAAAATGACGTGGACGCACTCCAAGACTTGCAGCGTCAAGTCTCGGAAGCCGCCAAGCGTATGCAAACTGAGTACGGCACTGCCATGGATCAAGCGTTGGCGACCCGTCAGCCTGCTTCCTTGATTAGAGAGATTCAGGCACAGATTGTGCGTGCTGAGCGTATCGCCAATGAAATGAGTGCGTTAACCAGCAGCACCAGCAGTTCAAATGCCTTTAAAGAAGAAGCGGCTGCCTTTGACGAAACCCTAAAATCACACGTCCAAAACTTCGGGCTGGCTGTACCTGCCCTGCAAGCAGTGGAGGCGACTTATAATGAGTTTATCGCTCCACGTGCCAATGAGCTTGAGACCTTGAGTAATCCTGCTATCCAGTCTCGAGAATCTGCCCAAGCTTTAACAGACATTGCTGCAGCAACGCAAACCAAGCTTGCGGGCATTGACCGTAGTATTTTATCCCAGCCAAGAATCATCACAGCTGCCATCGGTCTTTTGATTGGTATGCTGGGTCTTGGTATGGCATTGATGCGACTGCTTAGCCTAAGAAGCCAAACAGAACGTCTAGAATCTACCAAAGAAACGCTGCATGAACGTCAAGAACGTGAAATGGAGCAAGAACGTGCCCGTAAAATCCAAGAAGAAAACGAACGCTCGCAAATGGCAATTTTGCGACTGCTTGATGAATTGGGTGACTTGGCGGAAGGTGACTTGACCGTAAACGCTACCGTATCCGAAGACTTTACAGGGGCGATTGCAGACTCTGTGAACTTTGCGATTGACCAACTGCGTCAGTTGGTACTTGCCATTAACACCACGGCAGACCGAGTTGCCCAGTCTTCACAACAAACCCAAAAAACCGCAGTAGAACTGGCTGAGGCGTCTGAACATCAAGCTCAAGAAATCGCGGGCGTATCTGCGGCGATTAACGAGATGGCAGTGTCGATTGACCAAGTATCTGCGAACGCTTCTGAATCGGCAGCGGTTGCACAGCGTTCGGTTGCGATTGCGCATAACGGGGCGGAAGTGGTACAGCGTTCCATCGAGGGCATGAACATTATCCGTGACCAGATTCAAGAAACCTCGAAGCGTATTAAGCGTCTGGGTGAATCTTCGCAAGAGATTGGTGACATCGTAAGCTTGATTAACGACATTGCCGACCAAACGAACATTCTGGCTTTGAACGCTGCGATTCAGGCGTCTATGGCGGGTGAGGCTGGTCGTGGTTTTGCGGTCGTTGCGGACGAGGTTCAGCGTCTTGCGGAACGTTCTGCTAACGCAACCCGTCAGATTGAAACACTGGTTAAGACCATTCAGGCGGATACCAACGAAGCGGTAAGCTCAATGGAGCAAACCACCGCTGAGGTTGTGCGTGGTGCGAAGTTGGCGAAAGACGCGGGTGAGGCACTAGAAGAAGTACAAAGCGTTTCTAATACCTTGGCGGACTTGATTCAAAGCATTTCGAATGCAGCACAACAACAAGCAACGTCTGCAGGTCACATTTCAAGCACGATGAACATTATCCAAGACATTACTTCTCAGACCTCATCAGGTACGATGGCAACTGCACGTTCGGTCGGTCGTCTAAACGAGATGGCGGCTGCGCTGCAAGAGTCTGTCTCTGGCTTCAAGCTGTCAGATGATGATGTCTTTGTTGCTGAAGATGACTTTAGAGTAGAATAACAGCAGGTGCAAGCTGGCGGTTTGTGTGGCTCTGCCCTGCCAGCTTGACGATTGCGTGTTGGCAGTGGCTTGGATTGAGCAGTAGTGATGCAACCCTCTTTAGAAGTATGGCAAGAGTACATCGAGACCCATGTTGGTTTTTTCTTGCCAAAAAACCAACACCAGTGGCTAGCAAATGCCATTAAGCAGGTGGCAAACAGTCTTAATATGAGCAGTGAAATGCTCTTTGCTAGACTAAAAAGTGACCCCGCCTTACATCAAAAGCTGATTGATGGCGTGCTGATTACAGAAAGCCATTTTTTTAGAGATAAGCAGGCGCTTGATTATGTCTGTGACCTGTACGTCAGTGCCTTAACCGCTAATGATGTCAGACCGTTTGTGGTGGCGAGCGTAGGTTGTGCGGCAGGACAGGAGGTGTGGTCGCTTGTGATGGCACTTGAGCAAAAAAAGCAAGCCCATCGGCTTATGACCACACAGTTTACCCGTGATTTTTTAGTGGCAGGCTTAGATGCGAATCAGCGGATTTTGGAAGTTGCAAAAAAAGCCAGCTACCCTGCACACACTAAGCGGGAAATTCCAAGCGGCTATCATGTCTATTTAAATGACCAAGCGGATGGCAGCTATCACGTGGTGAACTCGTTAAAGACTAACGCACGTTTTGTTTGGGCGAATGTTTTTGATGAGCGGCAGTTTTTAAGCACCATGCGTGCCAGTGTTCGTGAAAAACCTTCAGTGATTGTCTGTCAAAATATGCTCGTGTATTTTCGCCGTTTCGACCAACGTGATATTTTGTCAAGGCTGGTGGAGTGGCTTGATGAGGGCGGTTATTTGATACTAGGTGCGGGCGATGGTCTGTTTTGGCAGCATGAACAGATGCAGCGTGTCATGCACCCAATGGTCAATGTTTGGCAGAAAACTACCCGCTAATTTGGCATTGCTTTGGTTGTATTGCGAATAATTGAAAAATTAGGAAAATTTAGAATGAGTGATAAGTCAAATGACCTTGTAGCGTTAGAGTGGCTTTTAACCCCGCTGAACGAGCAGATGGGCGAGATTCATCATGCTTGGCAGGAAGCAGGGATAGAAACCGACTTTTTGGCAATGTCACAACGTTTTCATGAGATTAGCAACGTTTTGACTTTGGCAAATTTGACTGCCTTTGCGAAGCTTGCGCACCTTCTAAAAGAAACTTGCGTGTATTTGGGGAATAAGCAAGTTGAGCTAACGCTTGCACCGAAAGTGTTTTATGCCAGTAAACTGCTCCAGTATGAAATTAACCGCTTCGTTCTGACGGGTAGTGCTGAGCATGGCTTGACGGACTTGCGGATTTATTATTTGCAGGATTTGTTAAAAGCAGCGAATGACGCCTTTGAACTGGTATTGGCCGAAGAGGGCGAACGTATCAGTGTGAGCGAAAAGTTCACGAGCGGTGAAGTGGAATTTTCATTTTTGGACGCTAATGGCTACCAAGCTCTTGAGAGTGAATGGCGTCTTAAAACCCAAAAACTTCTAGAAAGTAACATCAATGATAAAGAGGCGTTGGATAGTTTAAGCAAGGTGTCAAGTCAGCTTCAGGCTGCCACGCATGAAAAAAGTCTGGCGGGGCTATGGCAGATGACAGCGGTATGGTTGTCTAGTCTTGCCAAAAATGACAAGCCTGTACCACATCAGTATGCCCATCTTTTGGCGGAGCTGGATAAAGCCATTAAGATTGTACAAAGCCAAGAAGCTCCCAGCGAGAGCGAGACTTTATGGCTGGAAAATGTCTTGGTAGACGTTTATGTGCAGCTGTGCGAGTTGGGTCAGACCAGCGATGAAGCATATGAGCTGCTTGCGGCCTTATCGATGAGTGCCTCAAGCGATGAGCAATTTTTCCCGCATATCTTGTCGGTGATTGAGGGCTTGTTGTACGGCATGGCGAAAGGCGAAGTGTCTGTGGCGGTTTTGACTGAGGTCAAAGAACAGCTTGGGCATCGGGGTTGGTCATTTTATGAAAGTTATGCTGAGCAAATCATTGCGGATATTCAGTCTACTGAGGGCGATCCTGATTTGTTCGCTCAAATGCAATGGCAAATCACCACGCAGCTACAGGATTTGTACGCTGCCATCTTAAATACGCATGAGTCCATCGTTGCCAAGGTGGGTGATGGCGTGTCTGCCAAGTCTGCCTTGGGCGAAGAAGAGATGTTCAAGGCGTTAAGACGTGTGCGTATTTTGGTTGAAGAGCTAAAATATGCCTTTAGTGACTACTTGCACAATAAAGACAGCGAAACCCTGCCCGATGCCGAGGTCTTTGGCGAACTAAACCAAATCTTCGATGATATGGGTATGTCCAATGTCGGTGCAGTTAGTGACCAGCTTGCCAAGTTGTTTACTCGTATTAAAGCTGAAACCCCAAGCCAAATCAGTTGGTCGTTCGCTTATGCGGCGGCGGATGGCTTGTCTTTGCTTGAGCTGTTCTTGGACGCACTGGCGAAGCAGGTGTTCGACCATGCGTTGCTGGAGCGTGCCAAGGCACGTATTGAGGAGGCGCATAGCCTGATGGGTACGGACGGTGAGGCGGTTGCCTTTGAGAAAAAGCACAGTGATTCTGTGCTTTATGATGACTCAGGCGAGGTGACACCTGCTCAGTTCTTGGAGGCTGCCACGGAGGACAGTGCGAAGGCGGCAAGCGAAGAAACCGATGATGAAGTTTGGTTCGATGACGATGATGTCGACTTAAGAGATAGCACGCCAGCATTGAGTGATGACGTATCTTCGGCAAAGGTTGACGATGTCGAGGCAGAGATGACGTTAGAGACCGAGGCAGAAGCCGAGCTTTTAGTGGCGGATTCTGTGGCGACAGGCGGCGTGATGTCGGCAGCTTATTTGCTTGCCAAAGACAGCTTAAAAGACGATGATTTTGAGTTTGATGAAGATATCCGTGAGATTTTCGTTGAAGAGGCAGAAGAGGTTTTAGAGAGTTTGGCGGATTTGTTGCCATCTTGGCAAGCCAACCCAAGCAACTTAAATCCCTTAAAAGACATTCGCCGTGGTTTTCACACCCTAAAAGGTTCAGGGCGCATGGTCGGGGCGAATAACCTTGGTGAAATGGCGTGGGCGGTAGAAAATCTATTAAACCGTGTCTTGGACGGTACAGTGCCATCAACGCCCGTGCTGGTGGATTTTGTCATTGAAACCACAGGGCTTATCCCTGCGATGGTGCAAGATTTTTCTGACAAAGAAACCCCAAGAAGCGACCCTGCCATTGTGGTGCTAAAAGCCAATAACTTGCTAGCGGGCAAGCCCATCAGTGACGGGCTATCTGTGTCTGAAGCTCCTGCTGTGGTACAAAAAGCGGACGTGGAAGAGGCGGAAGTTGAGGTGGCTGTCACTACCAATGAACTGCCTGAGGTACTACTGCCCTTTATGGCAAGTGCGGCGGTGTTGCCCGAATTGGCTGTCGATGAGATTGATGAAGATATTAAAGAGATTTATATCGAAGAGGCGGCTGAGGTACTAGAGGAGATTACCCCGTTATTTGCCAAGTGGCGCCACCATACTTCAGATAAGTCTGTTTTGACGGACATTCGCCGTGGTTTTCATACTCTAAAAGGCTCAGGACGCATGGTGGGAGCGGTTGAGCTTGGCGAGCTTGCTTGGTCGGTTGAAAATATGCTAAACCGTGTGCTAGATGATACGGTGCAAGTCAATGACGGCATGCTTGCCTTGTTGGAAGATGTGCTTGGCAGTTTTGGTGGCTTGGTAAAACTGTTTGAAGAAAATTCTAATGACTATCCTGAAGTGATGACTTTGTGGATTGCAACGGCACACGCCTACAGCAAAGGGCATGGCGATGAATTCGATTACCGTGCCTTGCAGTCAGGTGCGACACCTGCTGTCGCAGAAGAAGAGGTGCCGAATGTCGAGGCACTGCAGGTCATGCAAGAGGTGGAGTTGATTGTTTCTCAGGCACAAATCACCATTCCTGATGATGACGAAGAAGAAATCTTGTGCTTGATTTTTGTGGAAGAGGCAAGAAGCCTGTTGTCCTCGGTGCATGAATTTGTCAATAATAACGCCAATGAAGTGTCTGTGGCGGTTGATGATGATGTGGTGCGGGTGTTCCATACCTTGCGTGGTGCGTCAGGCTTAGCACCGATGTTGGCGGTGAGTCAAATGGGTGCGGTGGTCGAAGAGGGTTTACAGCATTTACAACGTCATGATCTGATGATGACGCCGAAGCATTTGGAGGCGTTGGGGCGTTCTGTGTCTTTGATTGAGGCACATTTGGACGCTTATGAAAAAGCACTGCTAGGTGAGTCGGTAGATGCACAAAATGCCACCCAAGAACACGCTGACATTGAGGCTTTGATGGCGAGCGACACGCCAGCTGCTGAAGTGATGGACGTGGCAAGTTTGATTGAGGGCATTGACACGCTGCTGGACGCTGAGCTTGAGCTTGAGGCGGCTTTGTCAAATGATAAAGACCAGGTAAAAGCCTATGCAAATACGGTTTTGTCGGAGATTGAAGTCTTAGAGAACCGTACCTTATCCTCATCGAAATTCCAAAAACTGCTATTCTCTTTGACGGCTGCTTATCAAGTGCTGGAACATCACCCCGAGCAAGCCTCTGATGATGATTTTGTGAATGCATTGATTGCGGCACAGGTGGAATTGACAGGGCTGTTTGATTCTTTGGCGGGCAGTATGTCGTTGAAGTTGTCTGATACGGTTGTCAGTACGCTTGACCGTAAAGTTTCAGACATTCAAGGTTACTATAGTGCCATTGATAAGCATGAGCTTGTCATGGGCGAAGAGACTGCCAATGCTGCAGAAGTGGTGTATCAAGAAGTTGATACCGACCCTGAGCTTTTAGAGATTTTCCTAGAAGAGGCGAGTGAACTTGACGCCGCCATCACTGAGACCTTCAATGAATGGAAAGAAGACACCAGTAATACCGAGGCATTAAAAGCCTTGCAACGCCATCTGCATACCATTAAAGGTGGGGCGAGATTGGCAGGCATTAGCAGTATCGGTGACTTGACTCATGAGGCAGAGACGGTTTATGAGCGTATGGTTGATGGCAGATTAACCCCGACTGAAGGCTGGGTGACTGCCATGCAAAGCGTTCAGGATACGCTGTCTTTGCAGATTGATGAAGTTAAACAAAATAAGCGTACCTTCTTTGCAACCGAGGCGGTAAGCAAATTACAGACTTTCCTAGAGACGGGTGAGCCTGCTGCCATCGCTATGCCTGTTCTAAATGCCAATGCTGCACCTGCTGCTGAGGTGGTAGAGGCGGAAACTGAAACCGTCACTTCAGATTTCGATCGCCGTCAGTTGCGTTCTTGGCATGGCACATTGCCTGATGCGGACATCTTGGCGGTGTTCCTAGAAGAGGCGGAGGATTTGGTAGAAAGTAGCAGTGAGGACTTCCAAGTCTTCCGTAGCAACACGGGTGACTTGGCAACCCTGCAATCCTTGCAAAGAAAGCTACATACCATCAAAGGCGGTGCTAGAATGGTGACGGCCAATGGCTTGGCGGATTTGGCACACCATATGGAAACGGTTTATGAGGACTTGGGTTCTCGTCGTCGTCCTGCAACACGTATGATTATCCAGCTTTTGCTATCTTGCCATGACTGGATGACTTCAGCGATGACACTGCTGAAAGCGACTTTAAACCCATCTGTGCCAACACTTTTGATTGAGGCGTTGGAGAAGTTTAGCCGTCGTCCTGATAGCTTGAGTGAAGTGCCTGTTGTGTCTTTGGCGGAGGAGCTTGATGCCATCTTGGCACACGAGGCGTATGAAAGACAGCGTCGTGGTGGACGTGATATTAGCCGTATGCCGCCTGCTTCTGGGCTATTCGAGCAGTCAGAAGACACAGCTGCTAGCAATGAGATGATTCGTATTTCTGCCAATCTTATGGAAAGAATGATTAACTTGTCAGGTGAAGCTGCCATTAACCGTGCACGTATTGACATGAGTATGAGTAGTTTGACCGCCAGTATTGAAGAGATGGGCGTAACGGTTCAGCGTCTTGCTGACCAGCTGCGTCGTATGGACATCGAGCTTGAAGCACAGATTTTGGCTCAGATTGATGACAAGGCGTTGTTCGAGCATGAGGGCTTTGACCCCTTGGAGATGGACCAGTACTCGCTATTAAATCAGCTGTCTAAATCCTTGTCAGAATCTGCTTCGGACTTGCTGGATTTAAAAGCTACGCTGTTAGAGAAAACCCGTGATGGCGAAAACTTGCTGCTGCAGTTGTCACGGACACAAGCAGAGCTGCAAGATGGCTTGATGTATTCTCGTATGGTTCCGTTTTCTCGTTTGACGCCACGTCTACAACGTATCGTGCGTCAGGTGTCTTCTGAGCTTGGTAAGAGCGTAGAGCTAAACGTCGTGAATGCCGATGACGAAATGGACAGAACCATTTTGGAGCGGATTACCTCGCCGCTGGAGCATATGTTGCGTAACGCCATTGACCACGGCATTGAAATGCCTGAAGAGCGTATCGCCATGGGCAAGTCAAAAACGGGTCACATCACCTTAGAAGTGGTGCGTGAAGGCAGTGAGATTCTGGTGCATTTGACCGATGATGGTGCGGGCATTAACGTTGAGGCGGTGCGTAAAAAAGCCATCAGCCAAGGCTTGATTAACGAAAACGACACGTCTTTGTCGGACCTTGATATCATGCAGTACATCTTTAACGCAGGTCTGTCAACGACCAGCGTCATCACCCAGATTTCGGGACGTGGCGTAGGCATGGACGTGGTGCGTAGCGAGATTCGTCAGCTGGGTGGTTTGGTTTCTGTAGATTCTGTGCGTGGACAGGGTTCCCGTTTCACCATGCGTGTGCCGTTAACAGTGGCTGTATCTGATACCTTGGTGGTGCGCGCTGCCGACCGTCAATACGCCATTCCTTTGGTGCAGATTGAACGTATTACTCAAGTGGACGCCAAAAAACTGCTTAAATACTACCAGTCAACGAAAAGCACCATTGAGATTGATGGCGAGCATTACCGCTTGCGTTACCTGAATGAGATTCTGTCAGGGCATGATTTTAGTGAGCTGTTATCTACTCGTCAGACTTTCCCTGTCATTTTGGTGAAAAACCAAGCAGGTCAAAACCTTGCCTTGCAGGTAGATGAGATTGTCGGTTCTCGTATCGAAGTTGTGGTCAAGCCTTTGGGTCGCCAGCTGTCTCATGTGTCGGGCATTTCGGCGGCAACCATTATGGGCGACGGTTCTGTAATGTTCATTCTTGACTTGATGGCACTTCTGCGTAACGCCCGTGTGCGTGTCGCTGTTGCCATTGAGGATACAGACAAGGCGACTCGCCGTCCTGTGGTGTTGGTCGTGGACGACTCGGTAACGGTGCGTAAGGTAACTTCTCGCTTCCTAGAGCGTCAAGGCTTCGAGACGGTGGTCGCCAAAGATGGTGTCGATGCCATCGAGATTCTTCAGGAGTTAACGCCTGACCTTATGTTGCTTGACATTGAAATGCCACGCATGGACGGCTTTGAGGTAGCAACACAAGTCCGCCGTAACAGCCGTTTGGAAGATTTGCCGATTATTATGATTACCTCAAGAACGGGTGAAAAACACCGTGAGCGTGCCTTTGAGATTGGGGTGACGGACTATATGGGTAAACCGTTCCAAGAGAACGACCTGTTAAACCGCATCAATATGCATTTGTCAAGATAACAGTTAGGCAAGGAGTGTGCTTTGCGTGTTGTGATTGTCGCTGATGCCCAAAAGCAACGATTGGCATTAAGCGACACCATTCACAAGCTCGGGTTTTATGTGCATGACTGCATTGACAGCAGTCAGCTTTTGGTGGATAGTCTGCCAAAGGCGGATATTTGGCTTGTAGATGTCGATGACTATACGCCACAAATGCAAGAAAAAATCACCGCCACCGAGCCAAAATCCGTACTGATGGGGTTTCGTCCTGCGCCTTATCTGAGTAATCTTGATGCTTATGAAAGGTGGCAGCGGGGGCTGATGCGTCAGCTTGGGCAACTGTTCTGCATCTCACCGACACGGCAGGCGGTAAAAACGACACCTGAATCTTGGCGTTATGTGCTGTTTTTAGGGGCGTCAATGGGTGGGCCTGAGGCGATCAAAGCTTTCTTGGATAATCTTTCGCCCGATTTGCCTTTGGCGGTGATTATTGCCCATCACTTTGATGGTACGATGATGGAAAGCTTGCCACAGGTGCTAACACGGCACAATGAATGGCGATGTAAACTCATCACAACCAGCCAAAGGCTGCAGGCAGGCGTGTGTCTTATCGCCCCTGTGGATAAACAAATCGTCTGTGATAGCACGGGGCGAGTGATTTTGACAAAAAAACCATGGCAGGGCGAATATCGACCGAATATCGGTACGCTATTAAAAAACGCCAGTGATGTGTACGGTTCTGAGCTAATTGGGATTATTTTTTCTGGCATGGGCAGTGATGGCAGTCAGTACGCCAGAGAGATGCGTGCTAATAATAGTATTTTTTGGGCACAGGACCCTGCCACTTGCCAAAGCCCAAGTCAGCCACAAGCGTTTATTGACACGGGTATGTGTCAGTTTGTAGGGTCGCCTGAGGCATTGGCGGGGCGGTTGGGTAAGCTCATGTTGCCATTTCGGAAGACGCTGCATTCCTAGACGACACTTTTTTGCTTTTTGAGTATCGATTATGAGACAAATTAAAAAACACAGCTTTGAGCCTGTTAGTCTTTTGACTGTGGATAATGGCGTTTTGGAGCTTGCTATTATTCCTGCGAAAAATCAGCCCAGTTGGCTTGTGCCAAAAAGCTTGATTTTGTCGATTGATGCGTATAATGAGCGGATTTGGACGTATTTGTGGAATGAGCAAGAGGTCTCTGTGTATCACTTGACGCCAAAAGGCGATGAAGTTAGTACGCTGGTGGTGCTTGAGGGAAATACAGATGTTCATAGAATGGCACTGCAGATTATGGGTGACATTCAATACATCAGCGTGCGTATTTCTGACGTAAAAGACGCTCAACTGCCCGAAGAGATGAAAACGCAGATGGCAGAGAATATACCAAGTCTGCTAGATGGTGATGATGATTTTGATTATGTTTATCAAGCGGTGAATGTGCAGGGCGAGCTATACATCGTGCCTGAGCTGGATTTGATTGCACACCGTTTGGTTGACTTGGACAGTTAATTTTAACCATAAAAAGGCTGCTTAGGTGGTCTTTTTTATAGGCGTGTATAGACCAAACAAATACAATGCGTACAAAGCTTGCCAATAATACGCAAACGAACACTTGCTTACACAATCTGTGTCCAAAAAAACGCTCAAGCCCACTATAATACAAGCATAGTGGTGAATTTTTTTAGGTAATTTATGAATACACAAACCAGCAAACCCATAAAACACACGCTTGCCACCCGCATTTTGCACCACCTTTCGGTGGTGATGATTGTGGCGTTGTGGATTTTGATTGAATTTGAATATTATGACTGGCATAAAGGCTTGGGTGCGGTGTTCTTGTTTTGGGTGCTTTTGCGATTGGTGAATTTGGTCATTCGCCCAAAAATGCCGAAGCTTGCCGCCCCACCTTGGCAGACGGGCATGGCACATTTGGTGCACACGGGGCTGTATGCGGTTATGCTTGCCATGCCGATTTCTGGCATTTTGATGTCGGTATATGGCGGGCGTCCTGTCAGTGTGTTCGGGCTGTTTAATATCCCTGTGTTTGTTACGCCAAGTCGTGAGATGGCAAGTTTTTATAATAACTTGCATACGGACGTGATTTTTCCTGCATTGATTGCGTTGGTGGTGGCACACGTTTTGGCGGCGTTATACCATCAGTTTATTAAAAAAGACAATCTTTTGGCGCGTATGCGTTGAATCTTTTGTTTGATTAAATGAGACCTACCTTGCGTAGGTTTTGTTGTTTTAGGTGGGTGTGTAGACGCTTGTAGTCGGGCATGGCATCACGCACGGACTGCCAGAAGCTTGGGCTGTGGTCGGCATGGTGCAAGTGGCACAGTTCATGCACGAAGACGTATTCTGTGCATTCATAAGAAAAGGCGGGCAAATATAAAGACAACCAAATCCGTGCTTTGGTGCTGTTGCACGTCCCAAAGCGGGTGTGCATTTTTTTTATGCGGATTTCTTTGGCGTGTTTGCCGACAATGGGTTGCCATTTGGCTTGCAGTAGGGGGATTTTTTCTTCAAGGGCGTGGCGATAGATGGTAAGTTTTTCATTTAAAGAAGAAAAATGATACGGCTCACCCCAAAGTGTGGCAGTGGGAGCGGTGGCGGGTGTGTGTCTGTGAGCGACCGCCCAAGGCAAACGCTCATGTAGCAAATCCGCCAAGCGCTCAGGGCGAACGTGGGGCGAAAAAGACACGTGCAGTCCGTCTTCTTTTAGGCGAAAGTTAATATTTTTTACGGGCTTTGGCGTCAAGTGTAGGGCGATGTCATGCGACAAATAGCGTGCAGTGACAGCGGTAAGCTTGGGGTGAGAAAAAGTCATGGCTTATTTTAAGGGTGTAGGACAAGCTTGTCAATGTGGGTTGGGATTTTGGCTTGGGTTGCTTGCGGGCTTTAGGCTGCGGAGATTTTGGGTGTGTTATTTGGTATGTGATCTGGGTTAAGCGTGGGTGATGGGGTGGTTTTTTGGTAGATTTTATAGTTATTATAAATTAATTTATTAAAAATATTAAAATATAAAACGTCTTGGAATAAAATCTGCCTACAGTCATAAATATCTTGTTTTTGAGTCTCTCATAAAAATAAGCCAACCTTTCGGCTGGCTCATTTGTCGTCAAAAAGTGATTAGTTCACTTGTTGTGGAGCAACGATGGTTAGCTCAACACGGCGGTTTTGCTCGTAAGCTGAACCGAATTTAGAGGTTGCACCGTGACCAATCGCACGAATACGGTTTTGTGCAACGCCTTGTTGTGCTAGGTAGTTAGCCACAGCGATGGCACGGTTTTGAGATAGGGTTTGGTTGAAGTTGGCGTTGCCCTCAACAGACGCATAGCCGTTTACAACGACGTTGGTTTGGTTGTACTGAGCCAGGGTGCTGGCCACTTGATTTAAGGTCGCATAAGAAGCAGGTTTGATGTTGTGCTGTGCTACGTTAAAGGTGATGGCTTCAGGAATGGCAAGGTTGATGTTGTTGGTGACTGGGTCACGAGTCACTTCAATGCCAGTGCCTGCGGTTTGTTGTTTTAGCTTGGCTTCTTGTTGTTGCATGTATAGACCAACGCCTGCACCCAAAGCCGCACCGATGGCAGCGTCACGACCTGTTTTTTCACCGCCTGTGGCTTTAGAGATGGCAGCACCGCCTGCCGCACCTGCCAATGCACCTAGGGCAGCTTTGTTGATGGTTTGTTGACCTGTGGTTGGGTCAGTGGCACAGCCAGCCAAAATCATGCTAGAGGCTACAACAGTAACAGTAAGAATTTTTTTCATGGGAATCCCCTTTTCGTTGATTGTTGAGAGGCGTTTTTCAAGTCCTAAAAGTGTAAGCAAATATGAAAAACAGCTTGTGGTTATTATCCAAGCTTTTTTATTTTGTATTGTAGTAGAATTGTGCATAAACTGTTATGTTTTTGGTAAAAAAATGGGGATTTATGGCTCAATGATTGCTAGCTTGGCGAAAGATTGTGCATTTACCTAAAAATTAGACAAATTCGCCTGTTCAAACAGCAAATCCAGCTGAAAGATAAAAACCGCGTGATGTAAATTTTTGTACTTTATGATAAAATAGAACGCTTGTGCTATTTTAGGCACGGCGTGTCTTTTTGATAAAAATACACTGTTATGGGGTTTGGGCGGTTAGCCTAAAAAGCCCTAAACAACTTGATGTTCCTTTATTTTAAACCTACTTTAAGCGATTGTAGCCATGTCCGAAA
The DNA here is from genome assembly GCA_030525705.1 of Moraxella sp. Lineage (GTDB taxonomy): Bacteria > Pseudomonadota > Gammaproteobacteria > Pseudomonadales > Moraxellaceae > Moraxella. Next base: position 9,284 of record JAUNEE010000002.1, on the reverse strand, counting down.
CACCCACCCAAGCACCAAATACACACGGCAGCGACCATACGCCTAAGCACCGCCCTTTTTTCTGGTCAAAAAAACTACACGCTGCCACCCCAAAACTGGCAAATAAGCTGTCCTTGGCGTCCGCAGCCAGTGTCATCACTGCTCAAAGCGTGGCGTATAGCCCTTTTTTGGCGACTTTTGGGGCAACGAAAATCGCCGCCCAAAAACTGCCCGATGTGCCGCTTTTGGGGAAGCTTGGTAAGCTATCCGACCGTGCGATTATTCGCATTGCCGACCTTTGGGTGAATAATAATAACTATCTTATCGACCGTCTTTTGCCAGAAAAAGACTGGCGTATCCGTTTGCCTATGGATTTAAGCCCTAATAAAAAGTACCTACTCATCTGCAACCATCAGTCGTGGGTGGACACCAGTATCATTCAGTACGTCAGTGAGGGTCGGTTGCCGTTGACACGGTTTTTTGCGAAGCATGAGCTGCTTTATATTCCCATCGTGGGGCAGGCGTTTTATTTGCTTGATTTTCCGATGATGAAACGCCCAAGCAAAAAAGCCGTGGCGAAAAATCCCAAGCTTTTGGGCAGGGATTTGGCGGAGGCGAAACGGGCGTGCCAAATGCTCATGGATAAACCTTTTGTGCTGCTGAACTACCTAGAGGGCACACGCTTTACGAAGAAAAAACACACCCTCCAAAATTCACCATATCAGCACCTTTTAAAGCCCAAAGCGGGCGGATTTGCTCTGGCTTTAAGCAGCCTTGGGGCGCAGATTGATGGGATTTTGGATATGACCATCGTGTATCCTGATGGCGTGCCAGAATATAACGAGCTGTGGGCGGGCAAGCTGACACGGCTTGGTGTGGATATCCGTCCTATTCAGATGGACGAGGCGTTATTTTCTGCCTTAAAAAGCGGCGGCTATCATGGCGATGATGGTGCGGTCAAAGAGGCATTGCACGCTTGGCTAGACGCCACTTGGCAAGCCAAAGATGAGAGAATCGGGCAGATGTTGGCTGAGTTTTTATAAACTTGGCTTGGTGTTCGGCATAAATATAGCTTAATTTTTTTGATGATGATTTATGATTGGTCCTGATGATTTTGGTACGTCTTATAAGCCTACCATTACCCCAACGCCTGTGACGCCCATCGATGTGGATAAGGACGTCATGCCTATCTATAGCGGTGAGCGTGAACCTACTCCGCCAAGCAAACTGAAGCTTTTTTATGATGTTTTGATGCTGGTGGCGATTGTGGCGGATTTGTCGGTGATATTTTTTGACAAGATTGTCATGAGTGCGTTTTTTTCGCACATTGCTGGTTGGCTGTCTTGGGCGGATTGGCTGGCGTGGTATCAGTCGAATTTACATATTAAATTTGCGGCGATTGGTGGGTTTTTTACGCTATTTTTGATTTTCGAGCTGTTGGTGCGTTGGGTGATTGCCATAAAAAAACGCACCTATTACCGCTGGTTTTTCTTTCCGTTTGTTCATTGGTACGAGGTTTTGGGGTGTTTTCCGCTGCTGCGTCCATTAAGACTGTTGCGGGCATTTGTCATCATAAAAAGACTGCATGAGATTGGCATTCAGGTTGTGCCAGCACGCTGGACGAAAACCGCAAAATTCTACGGGCATATTCTGCTAGAAGAGCTGTCTGATCGAGTGATTTTGACGGCGGTGGATAATTTTCGGACGCAGTTACGCTCGCCTTATACGCATACGTCCATTGAGAAAACCATTGAGAAAAACCGTGCTGACATTGAGCAGGCGATTTTACTGCTATTAAGACAGGAGCTAACGCCCAAGCTTGGGCAGCTGGTGGCGTCCGATGTCGGGCGTGGCTTGTCGGCTGAGGTGGGTGCGGCGGTAGAAGAGGCGCTTGCTAAAACGCCTGAACTTCGCCGTTATTTGAAGCTCATTCCCATCGCAGGCAGTATGATTGAGGCGCAGATGGTGGATATCGGCAAGCACATCGGCGAGAATGTCACCACGGCGGTGAATGAGACGCTCTTGTCGCCTGCATTGTTAGATAGGCTGATGGGGGAGATTGCTCATGGCATCGCCAATGTCGACACCAGTCACCCGCAGCTGCAGCGTTTGATTGCGAATATTATCGAGGACGGGCTGACGGCATTTGAGGCACAAGTAAAAATCCAGCAATGGAAACACGCCAAGCAGCTGCATTTATAAGTCAAAACGTGGTATGATACGTCAAAAATAACACAAAATTAGGTGGATTATGAGCGAAGCGGTCAGTTTATATGGCAAAATGTTGGCGTTTAGCCGTTTGAAAGTGCGGACGGCGGATATGGACGCCATCACGGAGGCGGTGCGTGGGTTTAATCATGATACGCTTGTGCCTGCGATTATCGAAAGCGATGAAGACTTGGATTTGGCGGTGTTGATTGACACGCTGTGGGACTGTCAGGTGGCGGTGATTGGCGTGGTTGATGGTGTGCTAAGCGACAAAGCCCGTGAATTAAAAATGGCGATTTTCCCCAATGACGGCAAGCGTATCGCCCGTCTTGACGACAAGCCAAAAAAAGAAGAAAAATCAAAGGCGTCTGCTGAGACCGCCCCGGATAATCAGGGCGAAAGCACAAAAGAAACACAGGACAAAAACACTGCTGAAGCACCCAAAAAAGACGCCCCTGCTTTAGCAGAAAATACAGAAACAAAACCCCATCAAACGCCTGAAAAAAATACCGAGCATGAAGTGGCGGTGGTGGGCACACAAGGCGTCACCACGCCAGCAAGCACGCCTGTGGACATGGGCATTAACAGCTTTGTGCAGACGCAGATGGTGCGGTCTGGGCAGTCTTTGCACCACATGGGGGGTGATTTGATTATCACCGCCAGTGTGAACCAAGGTGCAGAAGTGGCGACCGATTATAATTTGCACATTTATGGCAAAGGGCAAGGGCGACTGGTGGCAGGGGCGACAGGTGATGAAAATGCACGGATTTTCTGCCAAAAATTTGAGCCGAGCCTTGTTTCTGTTGCGGGGACGTACTGCCTAAAAGATGACATTCCTGCTGAGATGATTGGGCAGGCAGTGGAAGTGAGCTTCTTTGCAGGCAAGCTGGTCTTTAAGCAAATGACGCATTGATTGTTACTTTGGACTGAGTTTTTATGGATAAAATAAAAAGCCACTCAATCACAGCGATTGTTGGTAGTTGGTGAGACGTGGCTTTTGGTAATCTACAGGGTGGATTTGCTAAATTTTATCTAAATGTGATGATTGGTAACTTTTAGGCGTTTAAGTCCGTTTATTTTTTTTTATATTTGTGCTACTCTTGTGGCATTTATTTTTTTAAGGAGTAAGACTTTGGCGAAGATTGTGGTAGTAACTTCAGGTAAAGGCGGCGTGGGCAAAACCACCACCAGTGCGTCTTTTGCAGCAGGTCTTGCCCTGCGTGGGCATAAAACCGTGGTCATCGACTTCGATGTGGGACTGCGTAACCTTGATTTGATTATGGGCTGTGAAAACCGCATTGTTTATGATTTTGTTGATGTGATTTCAGGCACGGCACGTCTTTCTCAGGCATTGGTCAAAGATAAGCGTCTGGACAATCTTTATATTCTGCCTGCCTCGCAGACCCGTGACAAGGACGCCTTGACCGATGAGGGTGTGGCACAGGTGATGGCGGAGCTGTCTGAGCAGTTTGATTATATCATTTGTGACAGTCCTGCGGGTATTGAGCGTGGGGCGCAGCTTGCTATGTATCATGCAGACGAGGCGCTCATCGTCACCAACCCTGAGATTTCATCGGTGCGTGACTCTGACCGCATCATCGGTATTTTGCAATCACGCACCAAGCGTGTGGAAGAGGGCGGTAGCGTGCGTGAGCATTTGATTATCACCCGTTATAATCCTGAGCGTGCCGCCCAAGGCGAAATGATGGATATGGATACCATCGCCAATGAGATTTTAAAAGTGCCTTTGATTGGTGTTGTGCCTGAAAGCTCGGCGGTGCTAGAAGCGTCTAACCGTGGTGAGCCTGTGATTCATGATACTGAGTCTGTGGCAGGACAGTGCTATGAAGACATTGTTGCTAGATTTTTGGGCGAGGAGCGTCCTTTGCGTCACATTGAGGTGAAGAAAAAAGGCTTCTTCCAACGCTTATTCGGGGGCTAAGATGAAGAAAAAATCATGGTTTTCACGGCTGTTGGGGCAAGATAGTGGTCCTTCAAGTGCTGAGATTGCGAAGAATCGCCTGACGGTGTTGGTTGCCAGTAACGATAACCAATTAAAAACCCGCCTGACGCAAGAACGTATCGATAAAATGAAGCGTGAGATTGCCGAGGTGGTAAGTAAATACGTCAGCGGTGTGCAGATTGATGACATTGACATTAACCACACCAAAGAAGAAAGCATGGACGTGCTACAGATGAGCATCAGCCTACCTGAAAACAAATAAAACCAAAAAAACACCAAGTGAAATCGCTTGGTGTTTTTTTATCGGTTTTTATAAAAGATACCGCCAGAGTACTGCCTAATCCTTTATCTAGCTGTAGGCAAGACACCTCTGTGGCAGAGGATAAAATCTTGATGGGTAGGATTTGACCCACTTTGGCTGACTGCAGCTGTGATGGCGTAGCATGAATTTTAAATCAAGCGTCTTTGTAAAATCAGGTGGTGGCTTAAAAGTCTGCCGATAGGTTTTCGTTCACCCTAAGTCTGTCTGCGAGCAGGAAGACCGTGGTTTGGTAGGCTTGTTATGAGCGATTTTGCGTTTAAGTATACTGTTTAAATGAGGGCTAAAATTTCAGATGTCAGTATCTAAAAAATCCCCGCAGTTGCGGGGTGTTTTTATTGACTGAGTGCTTCTTTAAATAGATGGCTAAGCAAGCGAATGTCATTGACACGTGCATAATTTAGGCGGCTAATAAAGGCGATGCGGCGGTGCGGACTTGGTTCTGAGATGGGTACGGCTTTGACGTAGGGGTTGTGTTCGTTGAATTGATAGAGTGCCATTTTTGGTACAAGCGTTATCCCCATGCCCGCCAAGCTCATCTGAATGAGCGTGCTTAGGCTGGCGTCAAAAAAGTTGGAATTGAGCTGTTTTTTGCCCAGTGAGCAGACGGATAGCACTTGGTCGGTGAGGCAGTGCCCTTCGCCCAAAAGGAGTAGCTTGGTTCTTGAAAGCTCATCACCACTGATGGTGTCAAGTTCGGCGTGCGGGTCGTTTTTTGGGAAAATCGCAAAAAAATCTTCCTCCCAAAACTCAAAGGTGTGCAGACCGTCCACAGGATAGGGCAGGGCGATAATGGCGGTGTCGATATGTCCGTAGCGGACTTGCTCGATGAGACGCTCGGTCTGCTGTTCTACGATGTTTAGGCTAAAATCTGGGTGTTTTTCACTCAGATAGGGTAGGACTTTTGGCAGGAAAAATGGAGCGACTGTCGGGATAATGCCGATGGTCATTGGGTAGGCGAGCGGTCTTTGGTGACCTTGTGCCAGTGCGGTTAAGTCATTGATTTCAAGGAAGATTCTTTTTGCACGCCCTAAGAGCTCTTCACCGATGGGGGTGATGAGGACTTGCTTGTTGTTGCGTTCAAAAATCTGCGTGTCTAGCTGTTTTTCCAGCTCAGCAATGCCAAGACTTAAGGCGGACTGGGAGATGTTGCACTCTTCAGCGGCACGTTTAAAGTGGCGGTGCTTGGCAACGGCTAGGGCAAATTCTAACTGACGCAAGGTAATCATGACAGCTCCTTGATGATTAGTTTAATCAATTAAATAAGACGTATTATAACAAAACTTATTTTATTTGACAAAACGAAATACAGTTATTTAAACTTTTTATCATAGATAATTAAAGATTAAAAACACCCCGTAGGCACAAACACACTCCCCACCATAAGCCTGCGTGCCGAACGGCTCATAGATACTTTGCGAGCAACCCATTTACCGTCCACACATTCAGATTGTCCGCCCACCGTGAGTGTCCCTGATGGGTGTCCAAAACACACTTCCGTCAATGCCTTACCACCTGCCACATCATTAACAATCGTGCCAACAATCGTCCCTGCCGTGCCAATTGCCACACTGGCTGTTCCCATCATAGCGTGGTGTAGTTGCCCCATACTCATCGCACGGACAAGTAAGTCAATATCATCAGCTTTGACTGTTTTACCACTTGATGCGACATAGTCAGAAGGCTTAGCAACCCAAGCGATTTTGGGGGTGTGCTGGCGAGTTTGGGCTTCACTGACATCGCTAATCAAACCCATTTTGACCGCTCCATAAGCACGGATTTTTTCCAATTTGTCTAAAATTTCTGCATTAGAATTAATGTCTTTTTGTAGCTCTGTGCCTGTAAAGCCAAGCTCGTGGGCGTGTAAAAATATCGTGGGAATACCTGCGTTAATCATCGTAACGGTAAACTCGCCCACATCAGGCACAGTCAAAGTATCCTTTAAATTGCCTGTGGGGAACATCTCACCGCCCTCGTCCACAGGGTCTATAAATTCAATTTTAATTTCACTGGCTGGAAAAGTTACCCCATCAAGCTCAAAATCACCTGTTTCTACTACTTGACCATTCTCAATCGGTACATAGGCGATGATGGTCTTTTTGATGTTTTCTTGCCAGATACGCACGGTGCAAATGCCGTTGTTGGGGATTTTGGCTTGGTCAATGAGTCCATTAAAAATGGCAAACGAACCGACCGCTCCTGTTAAATTCCCACAGTTGCCTGACCAATCTATCATCGCCTTGTCAATGGCGACCTGCCCAAACAGATAATTGACATCGTGTATGCCGTCTGTGCAAGGCGAGATAATCACGACTTTGGAAGTGCTTGATGAGCCATTGCCCATACCGTCAATCTGCTTGCCGTAGGGGTCTGGACTGCCGACAACACGGAGCAAAAAATTATCTCGTGCCTGCCCTGCCACTTGGCAAGGTGTGGGCAAATCGGAGAGTTTAAAAAATGTACCTTTTGAAGTACCGCCACGCATATAAGTGGCTGGGATTGGGGTTTGCATAAAAAACTCCTTATTTATACCATTCCAAAATCACAATTAAAATTACCATTGCCATCATCAATTCTTATCATTTTAATCAATTTAGCATTATTGTTGTGAGATAGTTCAATCTTTTCCATTTCCCAACTTTCCAAAACAGGGTCTTTGATACCAATACTCTTTTTGGGTATTCTTTTTGGATTTTTGTTAATTTTATTTTGAACGGTTTCATTTTTATAGGTAATATAGGTTATAATGTCTTTTGGAATATTCAATCTTAAAATAGACATTACACAAAAAGCCATTAAATACATTCCCTGCAACTGTTGAATGACTTTTTCAAATTCATCATAGGTTAATTTACTTTTCATTTCAACGATATGAAGTGATAATGATTGATGATTTTTATCCAATACAACAAAAGCACCTTCTGCACATTTTTGACTTTTTAATGCCCATAATGGTGTATTTTGGTCTTTGGCTTTGATGATTAAAACATCATTTTCCGATTGAAAATCACAAACACCTTTACCGCCATCTTTTTTCTCAATAATGGAGAATTTGCCCTCATTGGTTTGATGAATATAGATAAAATCTTGATTAAATAATTTTAATAGATTTTGCATTTTATTCACCATTTGATTTTAAATCATCAATCATATCAATAATGGTGTCAGTTTGGCGAATAAGATTATTAATTTCATCATTTACAGATGGGGCAATAAATCCATAATCCCCCAAGTCTAATGGTTTGGCAATGGTTTTATCATCATCTTGATATTGAAAATCATAAACCGCTACTTTTTCTCCTGCAATGGTTTCATCTGGTTCAATATTAAATTCTTGAAAAATATCAGAATTATTTTCTGATAATTTATTAAGCATAATTAAATTATTCAGCTGTTGTAAAAAAGTATCGCTATGTGTCGTAATTAGCATATGGCAACCTTGATTTATCATTTTAACAATCAATTTTGCCATTTCTCGCTGTGCAGATAAATGCAAATGAGCTTCGGGTTCTTCAAAGATAACAAAAACCCCTTTTCTGATACTATTATTAAAAATAGACAAAACGGCTGTTTCCGTTACCAATGACGATGATGCAGACAAAGGCAATTCTTGATTTAAAGATTTTGGAATATATTTAAAGCGTTTGTCTTGACGATTAGCTTTAATTTCTCCATCAATTAAAGTGTTAAAAATTTGTTCCCCTTGATAAATAGGATAAAACTCCAATTTGCCATATAAATTGGAAACAAAATTGTTAAGTGGTGCTGTTAAGTCATTGCTTTTTGGTGCGTGATTTTCTATACCAAAATAAGAACTTCTTTTCAGGCTACTATTGGCAAAATCGTGCAATCCAAACATCAAACCAGTTCTGGCTGCTGGGATGTATAAAACTTCATCATAATTGTTAAAATTTTTTCCTAAAAAAGCATATTTTATAATGTTTGTCAATATTGCATTTAAAGTTTCATCAGAATGTATGTCATTTAAATCTATAATTCCATCACTAATTAAATTTAAAACTATACTATTTTCGTATAATTTTAAATTGTCTAAAAATAAACTAAATGTAAAGTAATGATTAGTAATAAACTCTTCTAATGTATTGTCCATCTCATCTTGATAATACATAGGTTTATGGAAAACCTTTAATTCAATATTTACAGAGATGCTGTCTAAATTATTTATTGAATTAAAATTAGTTTCTTTAAAACTATTGTGTTTAAAACAATTTTGCAATAATTTATTTTTACTGATATGATTATTTATATTATTGAAAATTCTTTCAATATCTTCTTTTTCAACTATAAAATATTTTTCATAATTTGAAATTCCATCAAAATCTTGTAATAGATTACTTAAAATGTTTTTATATTTCTTATAAATGTTTTTTGGAATATAATCACTAACATTATTTGTAATATTTCCAATACTCTTAATATAAGTAACATACGCCCACAAAGCACTTGCCACATAGGTTTTACCACTGCCATTTTTACCAATAAAAATGGTTAAAGGCTTTAAGTCAATATCAGCCTTACTAACTTTGCCTAAATTTTCAACGGTAAATTGCATAAAACACCTTATTGATGATTGTGGTAAGATTGTAGAATGGAACAAGATGCTCCATTCTACACCAAAACAGCAAAAAATGGTACGGGTTTATTTTTTACCCAAAAACCTCCCCGCAAACTCCCTAAGCACGCCCCCCGCCTTATAAGTTCTCACATCGCTATCACTATCAAGGCGGCATAAGACAGGCACGGTTTGGGTCTCGCCATTTTTGCGTTCAATGATTAAATCCAAAGTACAGCGAG
>JAUNEE010000039.1 GCA_030525705.1 Moraxella sp. | reverse complement strand
AATACCGGCCTGTCACGCCGGGGGTCGCGGGTTCGAGCCCCGTCCGCTGCGCCATATTTAAAAGTGTTTAAATACCCTTTATATCCCAAATCTCCCCTGATTTGGGATTTTTTTATGTTTAAAATGGGTTGTTGGGTGAGTTAATTTTAAAAAACCGCCCCCTAAAAGCATAACAGCCATCTTAGCTGTTATGCTTTTAGGGGGCGGTTTCGTTCGGTTTGAAAGCTTGCTTTGGGTAAAAACTAATGGGACGAAAAAAACCAATGTGGTGCATTTTAAACGTGAGTTGCGATTATTATATACTTAATTCATATCAAAACTATACAGCAAAACCGTTCGCCCTGAGCTATGCCTGCGGGCGGATTTCCGCTAGGTTCCCAAGCTCACTTCGAGCGAAAAAACCTAATGTGGTGTGTTTTGGGCTTAATTGGCTGTACTCATGTTTTGAGCATTAAAAAAATCTTCCGCGCCTGTACTGAGCGGAAGATTTTTTGGTTTGGTTGTGTGCTTGGGGTTAGAATCTGCTTTCTAAACGCAGTGTGCCACCGTAGTACGCTTCGCCTGTGGCATTTTCACCGACATAGGGCATGATTTCTAAATGCGTGGTGGGCAATACGTTATAACGCACGCCTGTGGCGAAATGCCCACGCCATTTTTTCGGTTCAGTGCTGTAGCTAAAGTCATGCTTTTCTATGTCTGTCAGACTGGCGGTGTAGGTTGGTTTGTCGTCATTGAGGCGGTACTCCCCAGACACATCAGTCACCTATGACAGCTTCGGTGTCATGCCGATGTGACTGCTTAGCCCTAGGGTGGCTGTGGTGTCTTTATGCGTCATTTTACCATAGCTTATGGGGAAGGCGGTATGGTCGTTTTCGGTGTAGGCGTCACGGCTGATGTCACGCTGTTTTGCTCCGATGTAGGCACGGTAACGATTGACATCGCCAAATTCTTTACCGACTTTTATGCCGTAGCTTATGCCTTGGATGTTCGCTTCATTCACGCCAAGCTCGGTGTTGGCGAGTAATGGACGGCTAATGGTGGCGGTATAGTCATCATATGCCCCAGAAAGTTCACCAAAGTAGCCATTCGGCGACTGGTAGCGTAGTACCGCCCCCACGCCGATGTCATCACCATCATGTCTGTAGCTGTCAGGCAATCTGCGACTGGCGGAGTGGTCTAGTGAAACACCCACGGATACGCCATTATGAAAGCCGTAGCCTGCATTCACCCCGACAGCGATGTCACGGATTTTATGGTTGTCATTGTCACGGCTGACATTAAAGTCCTGCTGTGTGCCGAAGCAAAAGCCCTGCGTGGCACGGCAGCTATACTGCAGACGGTCTAGGGCGTGCGACTGCATCGCCATCAGGCTAAAGCTGTCCGCCCCCAGATTTGAGATGGTCTGTACGGTATTCGCCACATCAATTTTTGCAACGACGACAGGTGTGGCAGGCGGTGTACTGGGCGGTGTGACGGGGGTGGTATCCACAGGCGAAGTGGGTGGTGTCACAGGCACGGTGCTAGGCGGTGTGACAGGGGTGGTGTCCGTAGGGGGCGGCGTTACAGGTGTACTGGGTGAGACTGTGCCTGTAGGCGGTGTTGCAGGAACTGGGTCCGGGTAGCTTATGCGCCAGAGTACGGGTGCTTTATACATGCCGCCTGTGGCTACACTTCCACCAGCGATTGTGCCATCATGATTGAGCACATGAACTCTTGACTTGCCTCCGTCTATTTTTGAGCTTTCAAGAACGGTCACTGTTTGGTAGTCTTCACCTGACCAAACGGCAGCTTCTGTATTAAAAGCACCGCCAGCAAATTCGGTCTTAATCCAACCACCTGCAACTTTGCCATTGGCGCTTATGGCGTTTACAGCTCCTTCTGGGTTTAGGCGTCTTATAGGTCGACCTTCCCAGCTAGTAGGCAGGTCTATTCTTTTTGAGTAATTATCTCCTAGCCAAATCACTGGCAGTTCGCTTGACCATCGTTCACCTGGGAATAATTTATGGGTTATTCCGCCAGCTACTGAGCCATCTGCACTTAGTGATCTGACATAGGTCTTATTATCGCCCAAGATTGTCATTTGGCTGTAGTTATTGCCTGACCAAATGACGGGTTTGTTACTAAAACCAGGATTTTCATGGTCAACTGCTCTGCCAGCTACAACTTTGCCATCATGACTTAATGCAATAATTTGAGCGCGCCCGTTGAGATCTGGTTGTGTTTTGTCGGGCCCTGTGGTGGCAGCTAGCCTAATGCTATCTTTAAAATCATTTAAAAATATTGTGGGCTGTGTGTATTCTGAATCACCATAATGGATTTTTCCGGCAAAAACTTTGCCGTCCCTACTTGAGATAAGGGATTGGATTTGTAATTTGTTTACCGCATCGAATTTTTGGGGTGTATATCTTCCTGTTGTGTTTGATATGCTCCAGATATAATAGGAACGGCGCTGATTCTCAGGAGGAGTAGAAAATGGATTGGTTTCTTTCTTTCCTATGATAGACCCATCTTCCAGCACTGCTACGATATTCCCCAGTGATAAATCGGGGTCATCACTTTCTAGATGGCGCACATCGTAAGTGCTGTTCTCAATGCTATTGGCTGCGTTTCTTATTAGGGCTGTGGTGAGCTCGCCGTAATAGGTTGACATAATAATCACCTTTGCGTTGTCATCCATGTGCGTTATGTCTTCTCCTTCGTTAGGAAATGCTAGGGCTTCGATGACTTTGACCTCGTCATTAGCGTTGACCACCTGAGAGATTAAACCTAGGTAATGGCAAGGGTGATGTGCTTTGGTTTTAATGTGGAGAGGCGTTGATGCATGATTTTTCCTTAAATATCAATGATGGCTACTGTTTATGCCCAAACTAAAATCCGCCATCTGTTCTTGTGTGTTTTTCGGTGTGATGGGGTTTTAAGGTGGGCGACTGTATTATAGAACAAATGTGCAGAGGGGAGTAGAGATGGACTAAAAGTTGTCATGTTTTAGAACAACTTTTAGAATATTTTAATTTACTTTTTATTTTTTATAAATAAAAAAAGGGGTGAGTGGGGGTGTTTTTAGGTGCTGGTGTGGTGGTTTTGTCTGTTTTTTGGTTTGGGGTTTAGGGGTTTAGGCTGTTTTCGATGGCGGGTTTTATGACGGTTTTGTCCCACGCTTCAAGTGCCAGTAGGCGTTTTTTATAGAGGGTGGTTAAAAGCAGTCCTTGGGCGTTTTGGAGGGCATGACGAAAGGTACTCATGACCACGTGGCATAGCAGTTCATCGAAGAGGAGTTTTATATGTTCTGGTTTGTGGCGTTTTGTGTGATAAAAAAAATCACGCCACAGACCACCCAGTGAGGACTGTAGGGCGGGGTTTTCTAGGGCGGAGAGAATGAGATGGGCGTTGCTGTCTACGCTCAGCTCATCGCTGGCGGGGTTTAAAAAGGGCAGGAGCGTCTGCACGGCGGTGATAAGCTCGCTTAGCCCGCCTGTGTGGGTGTCGATGTGTAGATGTTCCCATGTCGGCAGGGTGGGGACGGTGAGTTTTTCTTTAAAGCTGTCATCGATGGCGGTCAGCCCTGCGTCCACATACAGGTTCTGCAGGGGGTTGGACAGTATTAAGGTGGGCTGGTAGAGAATGCATAGCAGTAGCTGCTCGCTTGGGCTGATGTTGTCGTTGCTGCTGCCTGTGCTGTCTGCTGTGCTTGGGCGGTTTTTTTGGGGTTTGGCTTTTAGGCGGTTGTATATGTCGCTGTTTAGCCACCAGCGGAAGCTTGAGCCTTTTGGGAGTCTGTCGGTGATTTGGCGTAAGTGTGCCATCGCTGCTGCTTTTTCTTCTGGGCGGTCAAGCTGGTATTTGCTTGATAGAACAGCGTATAGGTAGTCGGATAGGGGAAGGGCGTTATTTATGGCGGACCGCATGGCGTCTTTGCCGAACGCTTGGACGTAGCTGTCTGGGTCGTGGTTATCAGGCAGGGTGAGAAATTTTAGGCTTTTGCCATCGTTTAAGATGGGTATGGCAACCTCAAGACTACGCAAGGCGGCTTTTTGTCCTGCGGCGTCCCCATCAAACGACAAAGTCAGCGTATCATTAAAGCGTAACAGCGTGGTCAGCTGTGGCTCAGAGAGGGCAGTCCCCATCGGAGCGACCGCCCCATAAATGCCTGCTTGGTGCAGGGCGATGACGTCTAAGTACCCCTCAACGATGAGCCAGTTATCCGCACGGGCGGTGCGTGCCTCGTGGTAGCCGTAGAGAATGTGCTGTTTTTGGAATAGGGCGGATTCGCTGGAGTTTAGGTATTTTGGGGTGATGTCATCACTCATCGCCCGCCCTGCGAAGCCCACCACTCGTCCTTGACGGTCTTTAATGGGAAAAATGATACGCTCGCGAAAAAAGTCGAATTCTCGTCCGTTTTTGCTTTTTTTAATCAGCCCAAGCTGTCTTAGACCTGCTACATCACCACTGAACACCGCTGACAAGTTCTGCCAGCCACTCGGTGCGAAGCCGAGCTGAAAGTAGGCAATACTCTCATCAGACAGCCCACGCTTTTTTAGATAATCCATGGCGGCAGGGTGTTTTTTTAGCATGGATTGATAAAAATCCGTCACTGCTGCCAGCAGTTGATAGAGATTGCCTTCTTGTCCCGATAGGTTCGGGGAGAAGTGAAAATCAGCAGGGAGGCTTGTCTGGGGTTCTGGGCTGTGCCACGCCGCTGTATCGGCGGGGTCGGGTGCGTGAAAATCACTGTCAAAAAATGCCTCGTAGCCCTCGCTGTCATTTGGGCGGGCGGGTGTCGGCGGTGGGTTTTGGACGGTGGGGGTCAGATTTGGGTTGTTATGGGGTTTGTGAGTTGACTTGGGGGCTGGCGTATTGTCGGGTTTGGCTTGGGGGGCTTTTGGGCGTGCTGGGGCTTGCCGTTGATAGGCGAGGTGGTTTTCGTTATCTTTGGGCAAATCGATGCCTGTTTTTTGGGCAAGTTCCTTGGCAGCCTCGATGAACGTTAGGCGTTCATAATCCATTAAAAAGCTGATGGCGTTGCCTTTTGCACCGCAGCCGAAGCAATAATAAAGGTTGGTTTGGGGGTTGACGTAAAACGAGGGGGTTTTTTCGCCATGAAACGGACAGCAGCCCTTAAATTCACGACCTGCAGGCTTTAGGGTGGTGTGCCGTCTAATGATGGCAACCAAGTCGGCTTGGGCGTTTAACTGTTCTAGGGTGCTGGCAGGAATTTTCATGATAATGGCTGTGTTTTTTGGATAAAACGCCAGCTTGCAAGGAAGCTGGCGTTTTTAGGAAAAAGACGCCTACTTACTGGGCGGTGCTGTTGGGCAGCTGTAGAGCTTGGGCTTTTGTAATGACTTGTGTACGTGTCGCCCCTGTGTAGGTGCTTGTGCCATCGGTGCTGATTTGTCCAACTCGACCCAGCTTGCCGAAGCTTATGGTAGACAGCGTTTTTTGCCAAGCCTTAACTTCAGCACGGGGCAGGCGAACCTTGCCATCATGTCCTAAGTACTCTGGGTAGTTGATTTGGAGGAGGGTTTTGTAGTTGTTCGCGTTTTCGGTGAGTCCCAGCTTGTCATTGCTATAAGCAAGCACGGCAATCGCCTCAGGCACAGAGGTGGACTGTGGGTAGTACTGGAACACCCACTGAGCGCGGTTGGCAGCGGCTAGGTAGGCGTCACGTTTGACATACCAGTAGGCGGCATTGAGTTCATGGGCGGCGAACTGGTTATAAATGTCCATCATACGCAAGGCAGTGTCAGCAGCGTAGGCACTGTTCGGGTAGCGATTCACAAGATTGCTAAAATCAGCAAACGCCAGTCTCAAATAAGCGGTGTCACGGCTACTTTGGTCTAGGCGGAACAGGCGGCTAGATTTCGGTGAGCCTTGCATATGGGTGACGCCTTGGGCGTACAGGGCATAGTCAGCGTGACGGCTGCTTGGGTAGGATTGTAGGAATTGGGCGGTGGTGCGTGTCACCGCTTCATAATCGCCTGAGTTGAAATGCACATAAATCAAATCCAGCAAGGCTTGCTCGCTGTAGCTGCTGGTGGGATAAAAGGTGCGAATGTTGTTTAGGGCGGTGGCTGCTTGGTTGTAGCGTTCTTTGGCGATGGCGTTTACCGCTTCTTCGTAGTAGCCTTTTGCGTCCGTGGTGGCGGTGGCGACCACGTCTTCTTTTTTATTAGTCAGGGTTTTTAGGGTGCTACAGCCCGTCACCGCAAGACTTAAGGCAGTGATAAAGACAAGGGGGAGTTTTTTGGTGGTTAGGTGTTTTGTGGTCATGGTTTAATCCATTATTCATAAAAAATTGCCTTAGTTTAACATGAAGTGGGGGGATAATAAACCTAAAATTCAGTGCTTTTTGTGTCAAGTTTTTTAGAAAGTGCGTGGATTTTTTTAAAAATCGGGGCGATGGGTGGTTTTTGTCATAAAAATGCCGTCTTTGTCACAAAGCTGTCATAAAAGCCCTTTACAATAGACACTGTGTTAAATCGTATGATTTGTCATTAAAAGGTTAAGAATGAACACAAATCCAAATTCTGTAAAACAAAACACCCCATTTGCGGCAAATGCCTTTTTTGCCTTGCTGTTGGCGGTGATGAGCATTTATTTTGTCTGGTGGGGCTTAGGTTATACCTATCAGCAGCAGGTGGTACTGTTTTTGGTTGCCACCTTTTTTGGTATTTTTATGGCGTTTAACATTGGCGGTAACGATGTCGCCAACTCGTTTGGAACGTCTGTGGGGGCGGGGACGCTGACGGTCACGCAAGCACTTATCATCGCTGCCATCTTTGAGGTGTCAGGGGCGGTGCTGGCGGGGGCGGCGGTCACCGATACAATCCGCAGTGGCATCGTGGATATTAGCGGGCTGAATATTTCGCCCAATCAGTTCATTTATGTCATGCTTTCAGCACTCATTGCGGCGGCGTTTTGGTTGTTGTTTGCGACAAAAAAGGGCTTGCCTGTCTCTACCACGCACGCCATCATTGGCGGTATCGTGGGTTCGTCCATTGTGCTTGGGATTATGACGGGTGGCACACAGCTTGCGTTTTCTACCGTGAAATGGTCTAAGATTGTGGACATTGCGATGTCGTGGGTGCTGTCGCCTTTATTGGGTGGTATTTTGTCTTATTTGTTGTACGGATTCATTAAAAAACACATTTTAATGTACAATGACCGTACCGAAGAACAAATCAAAGCCCTAAAAGCCGAGAAAAAACAGCTCAAACGCAGCCAAAAAGAATACTTTGAAAGCTTAGATGAAGCCGCCAAACTCACCTATACCGCTGCCATGCTGCGTGACCAAGAGTTGTACCAAGAAGGCGACTGCACGCGTGATGAGCTGGAAACGGAGTATTATCGTGGTCTGTATGATGTTGAGCATAGAAGAAGTGGCATTGACACCCTAAAAGCTCTAAAAACGTGGGTGCCACTTTTGGCGGCATTGGGCAGTGTGGTGATGACGTCTTTGGTGGTCTTTAAGGGCTTGGCGAATACCAACCTAAAACTATCTACCATTCAAGCGGTGCTGGTGATGGGCATGATTGGTACGATTATCTATCTAACCGCCTATGTCTACACCAAATCTATCCGTGGTAAGCATAAAGAAGACTTGGCGAAAGCGACATTCATCATGTTTAGCTGGATGCAAGTATTTACTGCGTGTGCCTTTGCATTCTCCCATGGCTCGAACGACATCGCCAATGCGGTTGGACCTTTTGTGGCGATTATGGACGTCATTCGTAATAACGCCATCGAGGCCAAAGCGGTCGTTCCAAGTGCGGTGATGGTGACGTTTGGTGTATCGCTCATTGTGGGTCTGTGGTTTATCGGTAAAGAGGTGATTCAGACGGTCGGTACGAACTTGACAGAAATGCACCCTGCGTCTGGCTTCGCTGCTGAGCTTGCCGCCGCCGCTGTGGTGATGGGGGCGTCCACCATTGGTCTGCCTGTGTCTAGTACGCACATTCTTGTCGGGGCGGTTTTGGGCATTGGCGTGGTGAACAAGAGTACCAACTGGAAGCTTATGCGTCCCATCGCACTGGCATGGGTGATTACACTGCCTGCTGCCTTGGTGATGAGTGGACTGGCGTTCTTGGCATTAAATGCTATCTTTGGATAATTTTAAAGCCGTGTTATAATAGACTTATGCAAAGGGTGACTGTGCGTCACCTTTTGTTTATGTTTGTTTTTAAGGCTGGGTGAGTGAAAGTGTTTAATAAGTTGACTTTTGTGGATTTCTGTTCTGGCATTGGGGCGGGGCGTTTGGGGCTTGAAAATGCAGGAATGAAATGCGTTGCTCACAGTGAAATTGACTCCAATCCTGATTTGACTTATCAATTATTTTTTGATGACATAAGCAATTTGGGCGATTTAACCAAATTAAACCCCGATGATTTGCCTAATTTTGATGTTATGTTGGCAGGTTTTCCTTGTCAAACCTTTTCTATTGTCGGAAAACGAGCAGGAATGAATGATGATAGGGGGCAAATCATTTATTATTTGACCGATATTTTAAAACGAAAAAACACGCCATTTTTTATTTTGGAAAATGTCAAAGGGTTAATCAATCATAATAAAGGTGAAACCTTAACTTCTATTTTGGAATTATTATCCGATGCAGGTTATCAGGTGTATTATCAGGTGTTGGACAGTCAATATTATGGCGTACCACAAATGCGTGAACGGGTTTATTTTGTTGGGATTAGAAAGGACATTGTTCATACGCCTTTTGAATTTCCCAAGCCAATCAATGCCAATCCCATTGACTATTATTTGAGTGATGATAGGGATTATGGTTTTGATAACAATAATCCCACTTTTCAAAAATATCTTGCAAGTAAATACAATAATAATCAATATAATATTGATGAAATTGTAAAAACTGATTACCAAGTAATTGATTGGCGACAATCGGATTTTCGTCTTTATGAAAATAAAAGCCCAACGCTAAGAACGGGTCGGCACGGTATTTTATACACCAAAAATGGCAAATTGCGCAAATTGAGCGGTTATGAAGCCTTGTTATTGCAGGGTTTTCCAAAAGAAATTGCCAAAAAAGTCATTGAGCATAAGTTGCCCGATAGTAAAATTTTATCACAAGCAGGCAATGCCATGACGGTAACGGTTATTGAAGCATTGGGTAGACAGTTATTAAAAGCGATTGGAAATCTTAAATGAATAAAGATGAATTGATAAAACTTGGCTCAATGACTGCAAAAAATGGTTTTAAGAACGAACAAGATATTTGTGAACGATTTCATCATTGGCAAAATGATGAAGTTGCCCAAAATTGGCTTGTGATAATGGGTTATGAATTAAGCCAAATTAGAAGCGTAAAAGCCGTTGTTTTGCACGGCTATAAAGCGGATATCAATGTACAAGTTTTTGTCTTTTATAAAGAAAGTGTGGATATTAGAAATATTCAAGTAAAACTTGTTAGTAACAAAAAAGGTTTTAATCAAATTGATAAGCGCTGGGTAAAAAATTATCAAGAATTGTGGCAATTTGATGATAGAATTTGTGAGCTTTTACAATATTTTACAGGCGAATTAAAACAGGGTAATAAAAATCGCCTATTTATTTTTGATTTTGATGAAGCTGAACAGGCGTTATTACTAAATTGGTTTAAAGACAATAAAATTTTGGTGTTAAGCGATATTTTGCGTGGGCGTGGCGAATTTAGTGCTGAATGGGTGTTGGTTGCCCAAAAATTGCCCCAAAATGCTCGCTGGATTTTAAAGAATATCAATGAAGTTTTACAGCATTATGGTAATGGCGAAGTTATTATTTCGCCAAGGGGTTCATTAAAAATCGGACGAGTAACAATGCAAAGAAAGGGCGGAGACAATGGGCGAGTTACTGCCAATATGCTCCAATTTAAAATTGACCCAACCGAACTTTTCGGACTTTAATTTAGGAGAAAAATATGGAAAAAATTCACATTCAAACCCCAAAACCCTCAAACACTGCCAAAAAAGCCTTGATTTGGATTGACCTTGAGATGACAGGGCTTGATACCCAAAATGATGAAATCATTGAGATTGCCACCATTGTCACTGATGATAATCTAAACATTCTGGCGGAGGGTCCTGTGCTTGCCATTAAAGTGCCTGACCGTATTTTAAACAGTATGGATGACTGGAATAAGAATCAGCATGGGCAGTCTGGGCTTTTAGATAGGGTTCGCCGCAGTAAGGTAACGCTGGCTGATGCTGAAAGTCAGACCCTTGAGTTTCTAAAAAAATGGGTAGATGCAGGCATCTCGCCGATGTGTGGCAATTCCATCTGCCAAGACCGCCGCTTTTTAGCACGGCAAATGCCCGCCTTGGAGCGTTATTTTCATTATAGAAATCTTGATGTTTCGAGCGTTAAAGAGCTGTGCTACCGTTGGCGTCCTGACATTGCCAGTGGTTACCAAAAAGGCGGAAGCCATTTGGCACTAGATGACATTCGGGACTCCATCCGTGAGCTGCGTCATTATCGTGAGCATTTTTTTAAATTGCTTGATTGAATTGGGCTATTTGATGAAGTAAGTGGGGGTGTGCGTGCAAGTTGTGGGTTTGGTATTGCGGTTTTTACTGGGGCTGATTTGTGCCTTTGTGCTGTTTAGTGCCTACCAGACCCACCGCCACCCGCAGCTTATTTTTAATCAGCTGACCGATAGGATAAAATATCCTTTGGATGCCCGTGTGCGTTATCGGATCGGGGAGCTTGACCCTCGGTTCGGGGTGACGCATGAGGAGCTTTTGCAACTGCTGGACGAGGCGGCTTTGATATGGCAAGCAGGAACGGGGCGTGCGTGGTTCGTTTATGATGAGAATGCTCAGTTAACTGTGAATCTTATCTATGATGAACGCCAAGAGAGTACCATCGCAAAACAACAAATCCAGACTAAAATTGATGAAAAAATAAAAACTCAAAGCGATGTGGAACACTTTTTAAAAGATGAAAAAATTCAGCTAGAACGTGATTGGAATTCCCTACAAAATGAAATTCAAGTGTTTAATTTACAAAGCGAGCTTGCACATATGCGGCAAGACTGGACGACTTTGGAAACGCTGAATGCCCAAAGAGAGCAACTAGAACAAAAACTCAAGGCATATAAAGCCAGAGAAAGTCAGTATAACCAAAAAATCAATCAATACAACCAAACCCAAAATGAAATCAATGCCGATATAACCAGCATTCGTAAAAAATTCCCCGCAAGAGAATTTCATAAAGGCATATTTAATGGGCGAGAAATCAACATTTATGAGTTTAAATCGCTGGATGATTTACGTCTGACATTGGCACATGAGTTCGGACACGCTTTAGACCTTGACCATCATGATAATCCAGAGGGGCTTATGCATACCCATGCAGGCGAACAAGATTTAGAGAATTTTAAATTGCACTCGGCGGATTTGAAACTGTTATGGGAAAGGCACCATTAAAAAATCAATCACTCACCCCACAAAACACCAATTCCCCACCGTCCAACAATACCGCCACTTCGCCCATTACTTTGTTATTTTGTATTCGCCAATCGCCCAGCACAACTCTCTGTTTATTATTGTTCTCATTATCTTTTTTATAGGAATGCACAAAAGGGCGGTGGGTATGTCCGTGAATTAAAATATCGCAAGTTTGTAGGGCGACAAGTGCCGCTTGTGGATTGACATTCATTATTTCGGACGATTTTTGTTGTTTGTCATCGCTGGATTTATTTTTAATCGTGCCTGCGAGATTTTGGCGGACGGATAAGGGTAGGGCGGATAGGGTGGTTTTGATAAGGGGATTTCGGATAATTTTACGGTAAGTTTGATAATTTTTATCATCGGTGCATAGACGGTCGCCGTGTTCTAGGCGGTAAGTTTTTTGATAAAAATCAATCAGATAAGGCTCGGTAATTAGTGTGGCATTCAACGCCTTGCACAGCTTTTGTCCAATCATAAAATCTCGATTGCCGTGCATTAGATAAGTTTTTGTATTTTTTAATTTTTTTAAGTTGTCGGCAATGGGATTTAGCCAATGATTGGGCGTGTTAAAAAATGCATCATCGCCCGCCCAAGCATCTAAAAAATCGCCCAAAATAAACAGATGGTTTAAGGACTGTAAAACCGCTAAGTCATTGATAAATTTTATAAACGCCTTGTTTAAGTCTGGTGTATGAGCCGATAGGTGCAAATCGCTAACAAAAACCGCACAAATTTGGTGCGGTTCTTTGGTTAGAATATAATCAAAACTAAGCATAGAAAAACCATTCGTCCTAAGCTTGTTGAAGGATAGCGGTTTTCCTATGGTTCGACAAGCTCACCACGAGCGGAAAACCTGCTTAATTATTTTTGTACAATTTTGGCGGATTTGATGACAATTGGCTCTTTTGGCACATCGCCGTGATAGCCGTGATTGCCTGTGGGGACGCTTTTGATTTGATTAACCACATCCATACCTGTGATGACCTTGCCAAACACGGCATAGCCAAAGCCTTGTG
>JAUNEE010000038.1 GCA_030525705.1 Moraxella sp. | reverse complement strand
AATTAAATGCTACCATTAACTCATCTCGTGTCCAATTTTTTCTAGCCATATTAAGTACACTCTAAATATAGACCATCATTGATTTGCATATATCTTTTTTGGCGATTTTTGGAACTGGTTACAAATTTAATGCCTTTTTCTTTTAAAAAATACTTACTGTCTGTATAATCTTCCAAAAAATCTTGCATTGTATGTTCTAATTCTATTGGCTGTGGAAATTCAAAACCATTTTTTGGCTTGTTTTTAAAACCAATAACAAATATTCTTTCTCTATGCTGTGGAATACCATAATCTTTGCTGTTTAAAAGTTGCGAATACAAAGTATAACCTAAACTATTAAATACATCTTGAACAACTTGCCAAGTATTGCCATTATCGTGATTTAACAAACCTTTGACATTTTCATAAATAAATAATTTTGGTTGTGTTTCGGATACCACTCTTGCAAAATCATAAAACAATGTGCCACGAGTATCTTCCAAACCCAATCTTTTTCCAACCATAGAAAAGGCTTGGCAAGGACTACCACCCACCAAAATATCTACTTGATTTTTATAAGGTGTTGCATCAAAGGTTGTAATATCACTATGCCAATCTTTTTCGTCTAATTCATAATTTGCCAAATAACTTTTTTTAACAAAATTATCAATATCATTGGCGAAAACGATAGAATGATTAAGATTTAATCTTTTGAATGCTTGCTCAATCGCTCCAATGCCACTAAATACAGTAGCTAGACGAATGTGGGCGTTTGGGTTGGAAAATTGTTGAGTTTTCCACGATGAAGTAGAGTTGAAAAACAACGATTGTGGCTGGTATTCTTGCATAAACATAAATCAAACCAATTTCATTTTAGGTGCTATTATAACACAAATTATCCGCAAATAATTGAGTAAATTTTTCAATGATTATAACCCCACCTTATACCCACCCATAATAACACTCAATTTTCCAAAATAACCCCAATTTGCTATAATAATGCACTTGAAATCCCAACCAAAACCATTAGGATACCCAAATCCTAATGGTTTGATTTATTTGATGTGTGATGAAACCCATTTTGAAAAAACTCCTAAAATTAACCCTAGCTACTTTGGGCGTACTCACGCTGATTGTAGCGGTTTTAGGCATTCTGCTCTACCGCAATTTGGGTGCATTGCCTGACGAAAGCCGTTTTACCCATTTGCCCTATTACAAAAATGGGCAATTTACCAATCTTTATACCGATGATTTGCCCTATTATCCCGACAAAGCCACAGGTAAAGGCGGTTTTGTGCGTTATGATGGTTACACGCCAAAACATCGTTTACCGATGATTTTATTGGACAAAACCAGTTTCAGGAAGCCTGAAAACTTCGCCTATTATTGGCTGGGACACGCCAGCAGTATTTTGGAATTGGACGGACAACGCTTTTTAACCGACCCTGTGTTTGACAACGCCAATCCTCTCAATTTACCCCTGATTGCCCCTCGTTTTCAAGAAGCTCCAATTAGCCGTGAAAATCTGCCTGATATTGATGTCGTGCTGATTTCCCACGACCATTACGACCATTTGGAAGCGACCACCATTCGCCATTTGGCGGACAAGGCAAAACGCTTTATTGCACCGCTTGGCGTGGGGGCAAGATTGCAGTCGTGGGGCGTGCCGTCTGAAAAGATTACCGAATTGGGTTGGGGCGACAGCACGATGGTTGGTAACATCAAATTGACCGCCGAACCCACCCAGCATTATTCATCTCGCTGGATAAATGACCGCAACAAAACTTTGTGGGCAAGCTTTGTATTTGAGGGGAGCAAACGGCTGTATTGGAGTGGCGACACAGGTTATGCCCCACATTTTAGCGACATCGGCAAAAAATACGGCGGATTTGACATCTCTTTTATGGAAATTGATGCCTTCAATCAAGGCTGGCCCAAAACGCATATGTTTGCCCATCAGTCGGTGCAGGCTGCTTTGGATTTGAACGCCAAAAAAATCGTGCCAATGCACTGGGGCGTGTTCAGTTTGGGGCGAAATCCGTGGTATCAATCCATTGATAATGCGGTAAAAAGTGCCAAAGAACACAAAATCCCCATTGATGTGCCAAAAATGGGCGAGAAATATGCGGACGGTTTTGTGAACGATAATTGGTGGGAAGCGAAAAATTTAAGGCGAGAACAATAACCCTTAATTGTATTTTATAAACAACCAGAAATAATAAAAAGATGTGTGATTTTTCATAAAAGTGACGCATCTTTTTATTATAAATTTTACCGATGTTTTATTATTTTTTCAAATAAACTTCCTGCGAAACTCCGAAATAAGGAAAACCGCTCAAAGTGAGCTTGTCGAACCACCACTGTTTTCTGCGACCCGAAGGCATAACTTAAGGGCGAACGAAAAAAACCTAGTTTTGTAGGAAGTCTAATAATACTAATGAAATTCTTATATAAAAAGATATATAATAAATATCTAAGTTGGCACTTAAAATAATTTGAAATTCAAAAAAAATCCTTTATAATAAAACTTAAACCCAAAAATTATCAATCCCGCCATGCATAGCCACTTAAACACCACCTTACCCACCATAATACTTGCCAGTATTTTTTTAAGCGGCTGCACGAAAAACAGCACAAATCCGCCTCACAGCCACCCCGTCACAGAAGCACCCATGCACACACAAAGTCAGACGTACACAAGCGAGTACCACAGCACCGCCCTTGAAATCCCACACATCGGCTCTGTCAAACTGCTCGCCATGAGTGATGATAAACCATTGATTATCAATGAAAAAGCGGAACTTTGGCAACTCGGTGACCACGCACCCTTAGCACAGGACGTCTCAGAGACAGTCGCCCCTGCCGCAGGCTTTGGCAAGGTGGCTTTTGCTGATAAGAACGGTTATTTTCAGCTTCTGGCTGATGGCACACGCCATTCATCACAGGTACGACTGTCACCTCACTCGAAAATGCTCATGCTGCCTTTTGCAGTCATCGCCGTGGCTGATGAGAATGGCACAGCCAGCCTTATCCGCCTCGAGCTTGTGGGTGGTGAAATAAAAACCACCGCCCGCTTCTCGCCCGTTTTACCAGACGCGCGCCCCGTGCAGGTGAATTTTTCAGACGATAATGCCAAAGGTCACATCGCCATCATAAGCCACCCTGACCGCCACACCTACCGCCATGGCGTACTGGGTGATGACATTGAAGGTGGTCAGTTGCAGTTCTTGGAGCGTCACAGCCTAACACCCCTTGCCACGCCTTTGATATTAAAAGGACAGGTCTTCGAAGCGAACACGGTGGAAATTTTACCCCACGCCACGGGAAACTACCTTGTCACCACCACAGCAGGCGGTGGCAATGGTGCTAATACGGTGATTATCGACCACGCCCATGACGCTCTAAAAATCATCGCCCAAAGCACCGCCCTGCCCCATCACCGCTGGCAGTCGCCTTTTGTTTTTCAAGGGGAATTGTACGCCGTGCAGATGCCTCATTTAGCAGGAAAACTGGTACGGTACAGAAAAATCGGCGGACACCTAAAAGAAAGTCACTTAGCGGACGGCTACTCTAATCACGCCATGGGCGATTTTCGAACAAATGTCGCCGTCAGCACGGACAATTTCGCCCTAATCCCGAAAATGGGCTATCGGGCTTTTGGTATTTTAGACAAAAAGGGGAAACTAACCGAGTTTGAACTGCCCGCTCGTATCATTGACGCCCTACATAGTCAAGGCACGGCTTATCTGCTTTTAGATAATGGGCAAATCTGGACAGTCTCCAAATAAGAAACCACCCTTCAATGACGAATAAATCTTAGGCGGGCGTGGTCGTATATCCAGTTGAAAATCAGCGTATAAATGACAATCGCCACCGTCATGCCGATGTCCAGCATAAACGCCTGCCAAAGACCAATCTTTAAAAGATACGCCACCACAGGAATGGTCATAATCAGCAATCCCCCCTCAAAACTCAGCGTGTGCAAAAGACGCACGCCGAAGCCTCGACTTTCTCTAGGAGCGGTAAAAACCTTATCAAAACCCCAATTAAACAAAAAATTCCAAGTCATCGCCAAAGCAGAAATAGCAAGCCCTACCGTCATTGCCGTGCCGACCGTCACCCGAAAAAACAACAACGCAATGAATGCGGACAGCAGTATCGCCCCCACCTCAAACAGCATAGAATGAAAAATCCGCTCCTTAACAGACATAGCAGAAGATGACGTTTTCATAATCTCTCTTTAAAAAAACCATCGGGTGATAAACCCGCTTTTAATCAACCTTCCAAACAACCCAAAAAGCCGCACACCCCATTAAAAACCAATAAAAAACCGCCAACAATGACGGTTTTTTAAAAGACACCAATCAAGCAGACAATACCGCAAAGACCGCCGCTTTTACCTCATCAATGGGCTTTGTGCCATCGAATTTATGATAACTTGGGGCGTCATCACCTGACTTTGCAACACGCTCATAATGCCCAACCAAAGCCGCCGTCTGTGCATGATAGACTTTTAGGCGGTCACGCACCACAGTTTCTTTGTCGTCATCACGCTGCACCAAAGGCTCGCCTGTAACATCGTCCACGTCCGCCACTTTGGGGGGATTATGAATGATATGATAGGTGCGACCACTTGGCAAATGAGCACGGCGACCTGACATACGGCTGACAATCTCATCATCTGGCGCGCTAATCTCGATGACGTGGTCAATGCTCACGCCTGCCGCTGCCAATGCCTCAGCCTGTGCAATGGTGCGTGGAAAGCCATCAAAAATACAGCCGCCTGCACAGTCAGGCTCAGCCAGACGCTCTTTAACAAGATTAATCACCAGCTCATCTGAGACCAGCTCACCTTTATCCATCACGCTTTTGGCTTCTAGCCCAAGTGGCGTGCCTGCCTTGATGGCGGCACGGAGCATATCGCCTGTAGAAATCTGCGGAATACCAAACGCTCTTGAAATCAACTGTGCCTGCGTGCCTTTTCCTGCACCAGGCGGTCCCAACAAAATAATGCGTAACATACACGCTCCCAAAATCGAAAACAAAAACCCCACTATATAGCAGTTTTAAAAATTATTCAAGAAGTTTTCTTGATAAATCAAAAACACCTGCCAAAGTCATACAGAACGCTGGTTTTTGTCTGCCATTTTCCAGCTCAAGCCCATCTCACTAAAAATCAACCCCTCAAATAACGCACCGCTATTTCACCACATGGTCAATCTCAAGCGCCACGCTTTGAGTGGTTTTTGTGAGTACCGCAGGGCTTGCCGACAAATCCCCCACCTCGCTGATGGCGTTACCGCTTTTACTGATACGTGCGGTGACAATTAAATTCGCCTCAGCCTTACGCGCCGAACTTAGTGTCCGTTCAGGCAGCATCGCATTTAAATCCCCAAGCGTTAACACCACTTGCCCATCGCCCAGCTCAGAGGCGGTCAGTCTTTGCACGGCATAAGGCGGTCCACCTGTCGCATCTGTAATCGCCACGAACAGACTGTCAGAACCACCGACCTGTGTCAACATTTGCGGAGCGACTGTCACCGTGACCGTTACGCCCTCTGCCGCACTTTTCGCCTGCATATCAATGGTCGCCATCATTTCATCTAAGCTTGCTAACGCCTCTGTTCTATTGCCCGACTTGGCAGCGATGTTCGAGCGAAGTCTCGTTACCCATGCCTTGGCTGCTTCGAAGTTGCCCGCCCGTGTTTCGCCCATCGCCATGAGCATAAGCGCGCCCTCATGGTCGGGATTTTTCGTCAGCATATCTGCCACCACACCTCGGGTGATGTCGTCTAGCTTGCCATCATTGGCGAAAAAACGCACCTGTGCATAAGTACTGGCAATCTCATCATTCTCAGAATCCAGTCGATACGCCCGTGCCAAAGCTTCCAACGCCTGCGTGGGTGCATCCAACGTCAAAAACAGCTCAGACAGTCGCATCCAGCGGTTCGGATCGTAGGCATGGCGGTGGACATTGACCTGCATGGCAGAAATGAGTGCAGAACTGTCCTTGGTTGCCCACTCAGGCGGCATATCAATCTTCCCCGTCAACAAGTCGTCCGCCACCTGCCCGACAGCATCCTGCCCTGACCACAGCGTAAATACAGGCGTTCTGTCTTGTGCCAAAAGATACACCATGCCCGCCAAAATCGGAATCCAGACAAGCACAATCAAACGGCTTTTTACCGATGAGGGTGGCACGCTTGGGGTGGCTTGTTCCGCCGCTAAAAGCTGGCGTTTTAGGTCAGTGACTTGGGCTTGATAGAATTCATTATCAATCACCCCTGCCGCTTTGTCGCCTTCTAGCTCCTCTAGTCGTCCATAAAAAGTCTCAACATTCAGTGCCATCAAGCGGTTATCACTGGCAGGCGACCCTTTCACCCACGGAAAAATCACCACATATGCCAAGAAAAAACT
Organism: Moraxella sp.; assembly: GCA_030525705.1. Lineage (GTDB taxonomy): Bacteria > Pseudomonadota > Gammaproteobacteria > Pseudomonadales > Moraxellaceae > Moraxella. The sequence goes on along the minus strand of JAUNEE010000038.1, from coordinate 8,212 downwards.
GACCCCTGCACATAGGCTAATAAATAACATTAAGCTCACAAGCTTCCCCCATTATCCGCCTCTTTTTTATGTCTTGCCAAAAGCTCTGCCAGCTTTTGTTCTTCAGTCTCGCTTAGGGCTTTTGTGGCTTCAGTTTCAGCCACGGACAGCGTTTTACGATTTTTCTGGCGGGCTTTATACACCCACGCCACCAGCACCACCAAAAGCAGCACAGGCGGGAAAAACCATAAAATCCACGTAGAGGGACGCACTGGCGGCTTGTAGCTGATAAAATCACCATAACGCTCGAACATATACGCCCGAATCTCACTGTCACTGCGTCCGTCCATCACCATTTCATAGGTTTTTTGTTTTAAGTCTTGGGCAATGGGAGCGTCTGAACCTGCCAGATTCTGATTTTGGCAAGTCGGACAACGAAAATCCTCAATGAGCGCCTGATACTGGGCTTCTTGCTTGGGATTATCAAATTCATACACTGTCACCGCCGCCATTGAGACGCTGGCAGACATCATCGCCAAAAGCAGCGTCTTTTTGATAAATGTACTCATCTTACACCCCCTTGCACTGTGCGTCTTGCTCGGCTTTAGAGAGGCTTGCGTCCGCCAAAGCAGCCATGCAAGGCTTGACTTGTTTTGCGTAATTCTCCTCGTGCAGCTCCCCAACAATGTGCAAACGCACCACCCCCTCTGTATCCACGACAAAGCTCTCAGGCGCGCCCATCAAGCCCAAATCCAAGGCAAAACGCCCATCATAATCCTGAAAAGAATATAAAAACGGGTCTTTAAATTCTTTTAAATAACCCAAGGCGGCAGGCAGCTCGTCCTTATAATTCGCCCCGACCATTGGCACGCCCTCGCTGTGCAGCTTTACTAAAAAAGGATGCTCCACACGACAGGTCGGACACCAAGACCCCCACACATTTAAAATGTAGGGTTCTTTTGGCAAGTCGGCATTCGTGATAATGCGGTTCGTGTCGTTTAATAAAGGCAAACTAAAACTCGGCAAAGGCTTGTCTAAAGCACTGCTGGTGACGATGTCTGTCGGCTTGCCCAGCCTTAAGCCAAGCATCAATAACAAGCCCAAAAATACCACCAAAGGCAACCCAAAAAACACCAGTTGTTTTTGTTTATTTGTCATTTTTTACCTCCACTGCCACACGGCTTGGCTTTAAGCGTACAGGCTTGCCGACACGGTAACGCTTATCCATCATCGCAAGCATCGCCCCAAATGCCATCACCAACGCCCCAAGCCACACAAAACGCACCATCGGCTTCACATAAATCCGTACCGCCCACGCCTCAGCGTCAATGGGGTCGCCCAGTGCCACATAAATATCCTGCCACAAGGACGCCTTCAGCCCCACTTCAGTCATTGGCATCATGGTGACGATGTAGTTACGTTTTTGGGGATAGAGCATGCCGATGAGTTGCCCGTCTTTTTTAATGGTAACGGTGGCTTGGGTGGCGTCATAGTTCGCCCCTTTGATATTCTCAAATTCTCTAAGATAAAAATCATAGCCCTGCACGCTGACGCCTTGATTTTCACGCAAAGCGACATCACGCTCCACCGACAAAAAGCTCACGCCTGCCACACCCATCACCACCAACACCAAGCCCAAATGTGCCAGCTGCATACCGACATAACTTCTGCTTAGTTTGTCCAGTTTTTTTACGCCCTCTGCGTGACGCATTTTGTCTTTTATGTCCAGTGCCATAAAAATTAGCACCCACGCCGACAACACCCCAGACAGCCAAATCGCCCACTCTGCCCGCACGCCTTGAGTTAAAAGGGTCATAACATACATCACCACCGCCCCGAAAATCACAGACAGCACCGCCGTGCCGACAGCCGCTTTTAATAGTGGACGGCTGTCTTTTTTGTAACGCAAGGTTGTCCCCACGCCAAGTGCCGCCATCAAAAGCCACGTCAAAGGCACGAATAAGGCATTAAAATACGGTGCACCCACAGACACTTGTCCAAGTTTAAAGGCGTCAGCGATGATGGGGTACAGCGTCCCTAAAAACACCACCAAAGTTGCGATGAGCAAAATGACGTTATTCAACACCAAGAAAGTTTCACGAGATTTTAAGCTATAGTGACTTTCCACCGTCAGTCGCCAGCCACGCAGTGCGAACATCAACAGCCCCACACCGATAACCATGCCCAAAATCATCAAAATCGCCATACCACGGGTCGGGTCAGCTGCGAACGAATGCACCGAGGTAATCACCCCAGAACGCACCAAAAACGTCCCCAAAAGACTTAAGGCAAAGGAAAAAATGGCAAGCATAATCGTCCACGCCTTAAAGACACCCCGCTTTTCTGTCACTGCCAAAGAGTGAATGAGTGCCGTACTAGACAGCCATGGCAACAACGAGGCATTCTCCACAGGGTCCCAGAACCACCAGCCGCCCCAGCCAAGCTCATAATACGCCCACCAAGAACCGATGGCAATGCCCACCGTCAAAAACGCCCATGCCGTCAGCGTCCACGGGCGACTCCAGCGGGTCCACACCGCATCAAGCCGTCCTGCCCACAGTGCCGCCATACAAAAAGCAAATGGTACAACCATACCCACATAACCCATGTACAGCATGGGCGGATGAAAAATCAAACCAGGGTCTTGAAGTAAGGGGTTCAAATCCGTGCCATCAACGGGCAAATTCGGCAAGGTTCGCTCAAAGGGGCTTGAGGTAAAAATCAGCATAGACAGCATCATCACCTGCACCATGCCAAGTACCGCCAGCACACGTGCACGCATATCCAAAGGCAAAGCACGGCTAAAAAACGCCACCATCGCCCCCCACCCCGCCAAGATAGTCAGCCACAACAACAGCGAGCCCTCATGCCCACCCCACGTGGCGGACAGCTTATAATACCAAGGTAACAAGCTGTTCGAGTGGCTTGCCACATAAACCAAGCTAAAGTCGTTATAATAAAAACCTGCCATTAGGCAAAAAAACGAGCCGAGCAAAGCCAAAAATCCCGCCACCGCAAAACTGGGGGCGAGGCGTTGCCATTGCACTTGCGCTTTTATCACTCCTTGGGTCGGCAGCACGGCTTGTAGCACCGCCAGCACCAAGGCAATCAATAATAAAAAATATCCAAATTCAGTGATTAGCATACAGCTCTCTTTTTTGTTTTTACCACAAAACCTACAGCGGTGATGAAAAAATAATCAAACCCAAAATCCCACACCTAAAAAATAACAGGAATGATTTTGGCGATAATCAATTTTACACGCTATAAAATGGAAATATGATTTATTTTTTTAATGATAACTTTTTTTAAAGCCAAACAAAAAACGGCAAGACCCACCTGCCGTACTTTTTTAGAAAAACACCACCACCAAATGCAACCAACCTGCCAAAAAGCCCGTAATCCCCCCTAAAATTACCAAGGTCATCTCATCTTCTTTAAAGGCAGGGCGAAGTAGGTTTTGGAATTCATGGGGGGTCAGTGCCTCCAGCCGTGCCTTGAACAGCCCGTAAATCTTACTTGCTCGGGACATATTTAATTCAGGGTCACGAATGGGCATCATGGTAGCATCAATGGATTTATCTAAAATAATATCTTTAAACTCATCAAGTTCCGCCTTGTCCATCCCCACTTTTAGTGTCGTTGCCACCACAGGTGCTTCTAAGAGTTCATACAAATGCGACTTCATCAGCGTGCGAGTCTGCTCAGCTTTATAGCCATACATCATCTCATGCATGATATTCTCAAGCGTCACCAGCTCTTTTACCACAATTTCAGCGAACACCGCTGAGACTTCTTTTTGGCGACGCATAAATCCGCCCTGCCAAATGTACTCACCGATACACGGCACGATGGGTTTAATATGCCACGGTCTGTCCGTGAATACGAAAAATTTCGGCATCCGCCATTTGACAGGCTCGACAGGATTAAACACCATCCAAATGGCAATCCAGTTGGTCAACGCCCCCCAGATGGTCGCAAAAAACGGCACCGTCCAATGCTGAGGGATAAAATAGAACAGCACCATCTGCACGATGCCAAATAAAAACCCAATGACGGCTGACACCTTCCAGATAAACTTAATCTCTTTTTTACCGATGCGTAAAAACATATCCACCATCAAGCGGCGGTCTTCTTCCATATGCCCGACAATCATGCGTTTCATATCCACCAGTTCTTCGACATTATACGTCAAATCCAGTACCAATGCCTTCATGATACTGGGCATTTCACTGTGGGCATGAGCATAAATCCGCCGTTTAATCGCATACGGCATACTCCGCCATAATGCTCCGTGTTGCTCCATCATGATTTCATCAATGAGGCTCTCTAGATTGGCGTCGACGGTTTTTGTGATGAAATCCGCCATCTCTTCAGGATTCATCGCCACGAAGAATTCTTCTAAAGACCCAAGCTTCGAGAGTGTCTGGTCAACAATCACCCCAGCGATTTTCCCCGCCTTATCCGCAACAATGCCCTGCCAGCCCAAGCCCTGCAAGCCAAACGGCATACCTTTTATACGAATGCCCCAAAACGCAATGGGATAAAAGAGCATCGCAAGCGCCATACCTACATGTGCCCACGTCACAAATGCCGTGACAGGCGGAATGCTTAGCATCGCAATCAATTCAGGGTGTGCAATCAGACTTTGCCAAAATGATGACAGCATGGAAATACCCAATCAAGGCATAAAGATAAAAAAGAAACATCGCCCACACAGGCAGACAACCACCCATTATAGCACATTTTCTACTCAAAGGTTTTTCAAGAAACAGATTTTTTAAGTAAGCATATATTACATGGGCGTTGCCATCTTGTATGGCTATGTAGCTTTTGGCGATATTTTTTCTTCCCAAGCGTGGATTTTTCGGGCAAGTGGTGTATAATTCGCCCTAAAATTTTCTCTTATTTTTTGTCACGCACAGTTCGTCCATGAATCAGCCCTTTATCACCGATGGCAATCAAAACAACCGTATCTTCGTACGGCGAATCATCGTGCTTATTTTAATCATCTTTTTGGGCTTGGCAGGACTCATCGCACGTTACGGTTATCTGCAAATCACTACCCATGAACGCTACAAAGCTCAGGCAGATTCCAACCGCATTAAGCTTATCTCAGACCCGCCCTCTCGGGGCTATATTTATGACAGAAATGGGCATTTACTCGCAGACAACCAACCCGTATTTAGTGCCATTTTAAGCCCCGATGAAGTAGAAAACCCGTCGCACACCTTGGCACTGCTCGCCCCGATTTTCGACTTAAGCGAAGAAGATGTCACCAGTATTTTGGCGAAAATCGAAAAAAACAGCAACGACCCCATCACCATCAAGTTCGACCTAAACGAAGAACAAATCGCTAAATTTTCCGAAAGAAAGCCTTTCTTTCGGGGCGTAACCATCGACACCAAGCTAACTCGCATTTACCCACATGACGAGCTGTTCGCCCACGTCATCGGCTATGTCGGACGCATTAACGACAAAGAAAACAAAAAAATCAATGAAAATCCAGACGATAAACGCCGCTATGCAGGCACGGATTTGATTGGCAAGCTGGGCATTGAGGCGCAGTACGAGGACATTTTGCTGGGCTTACCAGGGTATCAGTCGGTAGAGACGAACGTCCACGGCGACATTTTACGCAAGCTGGATTCTAGCCCACCCACCGCAGGCAATGACTTGTATTTAAGCCTAGATTATGGACTGCAAGTGGTCGCTCAGCAGCAGCTGGCAGGCAGACGGGGGGCGATTGTCGCCCTTGACCCGAAAAACGGCGATATTCTAGCATTCGTTAGCAACCCAAGCTACGACCCCAACCCCTTTGTTTCTGGTATTTCCTTTAAAGAGTACGGGGCATTGAGGGACGACCCCGACCAGCCGTTATATAACCGTGCCTTGCAGGGCTTATATCCGCCCGCTAGCACCATCAAGCCTTTTGAAAGCATGGGCTTTTTACACTACGGCATTATGGGCTGGGATGCCACCATCTTTGACCCTGGATATTTTAGCCTACCAGGGGATAGTCACCGCTTTCGTGACTGGAAAAAAGGCGGGCATGGCACGGTTAATATGACCAAATCCATCGTCATGAGTGTGGACACCTACTATTATAAGACCGCTTACCAACTGGGCATTGACAAACTGCACGCATGGATGAGCGAGTTCGGCTTCGGAAAAAAAACAGGCATTGACCTGCCCAACGAAAAAGCAGGCATCATGCCCTCGCCTGAATGGAAAAAAGAAACCTACGGCAAAGACTGGCTGCCTGGGGAGACCATTTCTGTCTCCATCGGGCAGGGGGCATTTTTGGCAAGTCCGCTACAGGTTGCTAACGCTACCGCCATCACTGCCAACAAAGGCTACCACCTTGTCCCGCACCTACTGAAGTCTTCTGAAGGCTCATTGCCCGTGGACATCATCACCAAGCCTGACTATAAAATCCCCTTTAACGGCTCAGACAACGACTGGTTAAGAATGCACAACGCCATGGAAGAAACCATCAAGCGTGGCACCGCCAAAGGCATCTACACCAACCGCTACCGCATGGCAGGAAAAACAGGCACAGCACAGGTAAAATCCATCGCCCAAGGCAAAACCTACAACAAAGCCCTGCTTGATTCAAGACACTGGGACCATGCATGGTTTAGCGGCTTCGCCCCCGTGGAGAAGCCTGAGATTGCCCTTGCGGTGATTGTAGAAAACGGCGGGGGCGGTAGTAAAGTTGCCGCCCCCATTGGACGGGCTTTATTTGATTACTGGATTTTACAACGCCCAAATAATCCCATCTTGCCCCCTAGCGAAGAAGAGCTAGCGACTCGCCGTGCTGCCAAGCTAGAAAAAGCACGCCTTGCCCGTGAGGCAGAACTTGCCACCCAAAAAGCCCAAAGCACCTCTTAAATCAAACACCGCCATGCCAAAACAGCCCACCAAAGCCCCCCAAAAAAAAGCGGAAAAACCCACCCAAAAAAATCAGGTGCGTATCATCGCAGGCAGTCTAAAAAGACGTAGCCTGCCACTGGTGAATGCTGAGGGTATCCGCCCCACACCCGACCGTGTGCGTGAAACAGTGTTTAACTGGCTGATGGGCGACCTACAAGGCACACGGGTGCTGGACGTGTGTGCTGGCAGCGGTGCATTTGGCATTGAATGCATTTCTCGGGGGGCGAAAGAGGCGATACTCATTGAGCCATTTTCCGCCCAAGCCGCGCTTTTAAAAGACAGCCTAGAAAAATTCGGCATTAGCCACCAAGTCACCCTATATCAAAAACCCGCCCAAAGCGTTCTACCTACCTTGACAGGCGTGTTTGATGTCGTGTTCATTGACCCGCCTTACGCCCTAAATCTGTGGGAAACCCTCATGGATGCACTTAGTCCAAAGCTCCACGAAAATAGCCTAATTTACCTAGAGGGTGACAAACCCTTAGAGGCGCTTCTTGCCACACCTGAGAATTTTTTAGTGATAAAATCTGGCAAATTCGGGCAAATTTATGGCTATTTGCTCCGCCCACACACCGCATAATCCAAAAATAACAAACCCACCTCATAACCAAGGTGGGTTCTAAAAAAACACCAAACAAAACTTGGCGTTATTTATAACTCGTCCAGCCACGCCATTTGAATGGCTTCCAAAATCGCTTCGTTGGATTTATTTGGGTCGCCGACAAAGCCGTCCAGCTCGCAGACATAGCGGTGCAAATCGGTAAAGCGAATGTATTGCACATCTTCGTCTGGGTATTTTTCGGACAGGGCGATGGCGATGTCTAGGGTGTCGTGCCAATTTAATTGCATAAGGATTTCCTACGGTTAAAATTTTGCCAATTATAACAAATTTTTGTCTGTTCGCCCAATATTTTTGGACAAGACAGGTTAATTTTGCTATAATATAATTATTTTATTTTACCAATCAAAAATCAAAAACCATTTAAAGTTTTTAATTTAAAAAACCAAACAAAACCATCAAAATATTCTAATTTACTTCACACAAAATCCCTTTTATAATTCCACTCAACCAATAGGCATTTCGCCTTTCATCATAGTCAACGCAAGCTTTTTTAAGCAAGCATTTTACATAGGAAAACCCTTATGAGCCAAGAAGTTTTAAGCGAACTTAACGACAGCAAAAAGCCAGCTAGTACCACCCAAGCAGGCGGTTGCCCATTTCACGGCAGCGTAACCTCAGACCAACAAGGTCCTATGGCTTGGTGGCCAAAAGCCCTAAATCTTGACATTTTGCACC
>JAUNEE010000037.1 GCA_030525705.1 Moraxella sp. | reverse complement strand
ATTTCGGGGCGTTTTTTGCCGCCCCGTTTTTTATTTAACCAAAAAAATTCACTTAAGTTTCTTTGTGTTTAATCATCTTTTCTTAGCCAAGTTGCAATCGAATATCGCACCCTTTGCGTAATGGCGACTTTATGCAAAAGATTGCTATCAAACACCACCAAGCGATTTGCATCAGGCATAAGGACTTGCGTTTCGCCATTTTTATCGACCAGCTCAATCGCCCCGCCGTCCGCCGCCGCCCAGTCATCATTTAGATAATACACCGCAGAAATCACCCGCTCATCTCGTCCCCTAGGGTTGTCTTTATGCCAATCATAACCAAAACCGACAGGATAACAGGCATAGTGTGCCTCAGCACGGCGAATACCCGCATAAAACGCTTGATTAAAAAACCGCCCAAACGCCTCCATTTCATTCAAATACGCCATGCCCGCATCGCACTGTTCATCAATCCAGCGGATATTATCCCCCCGAATGGCGATTTCTCGCTCGCCGTGGGTGAGTGTCGCCGCTTTATACTCTAAAAATCCGCTCTCGTCCTGCAATGCCCGCACAAACGTCTCTGAAAAGACGCCATCTAGCACCATAAATCCCGTCGCCAAAAAGCCATCTAACGCTGCTTCATGAATTTTTTCTTGCCAATCAATCATAACCGCCCTCGCATTTTGGTTATTTTTATAAAAAAATCACCCCAAAAGCACAAAAAAACTTATCAAATGTAACGGTCTATGCTACCATAAGAGCCAAGCCTGAACAAGCTTGCTTATTTAAAGTCCTTATTTGAAGTTTTTTATGAATTACAAACACGCCTACCACGCAGGCAACTTCGCTGACGTGGTGAAACATATTTTACTTTTACAGCTTTTGGCAGATTTTAGTGCCAAAGGCAAGCCCTATTATGTCTTGGACGCGTATGGCGGACGAGGCTTGTACTCCTTGGCAAGTGAAGAAGCAGGCAAAACCAAAGAAGCCGAAAAGGGCGCGCTCGCCCTCGCCAAAAACACCAAAACCCCCTTGCCTGCTGCCATCACTCAGTACTTAGCTGACTGGGAGCATGCCAAAGGCATTTATGATAAGCACGTGTATCCTGGCTCACCTTGGTTCATCGCCAATCACGCCCAAAACCACTCAAATGACGCCCCCTTGCGGGCTGAAGCATTTGAGGCGATTGCCAGTGAATATGACGCCCTAAATTATCAGCTGTACCAACTGCCCATCGGCATTCACCACCGTGACGCTTTCGAGGGCGTGCCTGCGGTCATTCCCCCTAAAGAAAAACGGGGCGTTATCCTGCTTGACCCGCCTTACGAGCAAGAACACAAGGACTTTGGTCGCCTTGTTGACCTTTTGGCGGCGTGCCATAAAAAATGGGCGACAGGCTGCTTTGTACTGTGGTATCCCATAAAAAACAACGAAGCTGTGACGCTGTTTTATAAAAAAATGAAACGCACAGGCATAAAAAAACAGCTCGTCTGCGAGCTAAATCTCTACCCCAACGATGTCGGCGTCGGCATGAACGGCACAGGACTACTCCTCATCAATCCGCCTTGGCAATTTGACACGAAAGCCACACAGATTCTGACCCATCTTGCCCCTTTATTAAAACCTGCGGACGCCCCTGCCATGACCTTAGATGAGATGGTCAAAGTCAGCTGGCTTGTCGGTGAATAATCCAACCCAAAGAAAAACAACCATGCAAACAACCAACCCCACACCAAATCACGAAGACAGCCACGAAGACAGCCATGCTGGGCTTACCTTTGAGGTGGTCGAAGAAGAAACCAAAAACGGCAAAAAAGCCGTGGGTCGGGGTGTGTACCTAGTGCCAAATCTCATCACCACACTCTCCATGCTGGCGGCGTTTTTTTCCATCACCTCCAGTGCTTCGGGGGATTTTTATAAAGCCTGTGCCGCCATCTTTTTATCCGCCATCTTGGACGGTATGGACGGGCGTGCTGCACGACTGTTAAACGCCCAAAGCCCCTTTGGGGAGCAGTATGACAGTTTGGCAGACATGATAGCGTTCGGGCTTGCACCTGCGGTACTCATGTACCACTTCGCCTTGACGGAGCTTGGGCGGTTTGGCATGGCATGTGCCTTTGTATTCGTGGCGTGTGCGGCGTTTCGTTTGGCACGCTTTAATGTCCAAATCGGCTCTGTCGATAAAAAATATTTCATCGGACTGGCAAGCCCCCTTGCTGCCATCTTAGTCACCTCAAGCGTGATGGTTGCCATCGACCACCCATTCTGGTTCGGTGCAACGCCGAGTCTTTTATTCGCACTTTGGGTGGTATTTTGTGGGCTGTTAATGGTTAGCAACGTCAAATATTACAGCTTTAAAGAATTCGACAAACAAAAAGTCCCCTTTGTGGCACTTATCATCGGCGTTTTGGTAATGGGTGCAGCGGTCTATGACATTCCTGTGGGCATTCTTGCCATCGGGGTGATTTATGCCGCTTCGGGCATTGTCACCACCTTAAAGGCGAAGCGTTAATGCTGGACATTCGTCACCTGCAGATGCTGTCCGCCCTGCGTGCCACAGGCTCACTGGCGGCGGCGGCAGATGACCTACACGTCACCGCTTCTGCGGTCAGCCATCAGCTAAAAGAACTTGAAACCCACTACGGGCTAAGCCTTGTCAATCGAAGAACCCGCCCATTAAGCTTCACCGCTGCAGGGTTGGAACTTTTGGAATTAAGTGACGTCATTTTACCCCAACTTGCCAAAACTGACGCCACCTTAAGACGCCTAGCTCACGGACAAAGCGGGCAGCTGCGTTTGGCAAGCGAGTGCCACAGCTGTTTTGATTGGCTTATGCCGATTTTAAACCGCTATCGCCGTGAATGGCAAGATGTGGACTTAGACTTTGCGTCTGGCTTCGAGCCAAATCCACACCAAATGCTCCTTGATAATGAGATTGATGTGCTGATTACCGCAAGCCCCCTGCCCATCGCTGGTCTTCATTATCTGCCTTTATTCAAATACGAAAGCCGTCTTGTGCTTGCTCCGACCCACACCCTATCCGCCAAGCACCGCATCGAACCGCACGACCTAGCAAACGAAACGCTCATCACCTACCCCGTAGAAGCCAAACGCCTTGATATTATGGCACATTTTCTCCTACCCAGCGGCATCACCCCCTCGCACCACCGCACCACCGAGCTTACCGCCATGCTCATTCAGCTCATCGCCAGTGAACGAGGTGTCGGAGCATTGCCAGACTGGGTGGTGGCAGACTATGAAAAAAAAGGCTGGGTAACAAGCCGTCCTTTGGGCGATGGACTATACTGCCAACTGTACGCTGCCACTCGCACAGGCAGCGACAACCTACCCTTCATGGCGGGTTTTTTACAGCTTCTAAAAGGCGTCACCAAGCCCGCTTAAGTATCTTTTGCCCAAATACCCTAAAACGCTTGCCTATTTTTCCTAAATTCGCTAATCTAAGACACATAAACAAACAGGGAGTTCTCATGTCAGCACAGTATAACACCTACACCATTACACACACAGACGCCCTTTTGGTGGTCGATGTCCAAAATGACTTTTGCCCCACAGGGTCTTTGCCCGTACCCAAGGGCGATGAAGTCGTGCCGATTATCAATGACCTAATACCAAAATTCACCCACATTGTTCTAACCCAAGACTGGCACCCAAATGACCACATCAGTTTTGCTGCCAACCACGCAGACAAAGCACCATTTGAGACCATTGAACTGCCCTATGGCGAGCAGGTGCTGTGGGCGGTGCATTGCGTACAAGACTCAGACGGAGCGGAATTTCACAAGGATTTACGCACACACCACGCCCAACTGATTATCAGAAAAGGTCACCACCGTGACATCGACAGCTATTCGGCATTTTTGGAGGCTGACCGCATCACGTTGACAGGGCTGTCGGGCTATTTACAGGCACACGGCATTCAGCGTGTGTTTGTGGCGGGACTTGCCACCGATTTTTGTGTGGCGTGGACAGCGGTCGATGCGGTGCATTTTGGTTTTGAGACTTTTGTGATTGATGATGCGTGTCGGGCGATTGATACACAAGGTTCGCTTAATAAGGCGTGGGCGGATATGGAAAAATGGGGCGTCAAAAAAGTGGGGAGTAGTGATATTTTATGAGCGACAAAACGGTTCATTGTAACAGCTCTCAATATATGGGCATTACTTTGGCGGTTGTATTGACATTCGGTGCTACATTGGGGTTTTTGTTGGGCAAACTGCAAATTTGGTACGGCATTGAGTTGCCAAATGGTTTTTGGGGCAGTGCTTTGCAGGGGTTTTTGTCTGGCTATCTTGGCGTTCAACTAAATAATAAGGTTTTTGCATATTTGTATAAAAAACAAGAAATTTATGGCGGTCAATTTTTAAGGACGATAAATAAAATTGGTTGGTGTTGTATTGCTGTATGGGCAATTGTGATTTATTTTATTATAACAAAATATTCTTGATGACAATCCAGACTGACCAAAACCAATCTGAATGGTTGTTGTGTGTCATATTTTTATAAAACCAATCAAAAAACTTCTTTATTTTTATAAATTTTTGTTTTTTGCAAAGTGACTGGTGTATGGTAATATGGTTTTATGGATTATTTTATTTCTCGTGATTACCCTTATTTGCTTTTGGCTCATTGGCGGTGGAGCAAAACGATTGGGCGATTGGGCAGATGAAATTTATGACAGTTGGCGAATATTTGTATTGCCTGATTTTGTCAGAGTATTTTTACAATCAGAAAATACTTGGTTATTTTTGGCTTGGGTGGTTTGGTTTATTAGCATTATTGTTTTTGTGTATGGTATTTATAATCCAGAATTTCGTCAGATTTATTTTGGATTATAAATTTGTTTAAAGGAAATGAGCGATGAAAAAAATATTATTTTTAACCGTCTTGATAATATCAAGCCCTGCATTTTCCCAAGGTCTGCCCTTTAAAGAACCCGCTTTAGCGACCTATTCTGATTTACTGGATAATCACCCCCATGCCGATATCATCATAAACAGCGAACTGTCCGCTACCCCGAGTGCCAAAAAGGTGCTAATTTCTGCCCGCCATATGGTCGAAAAAGATGAAATTATTAAAGGTGGGTGCTGGGATTATTTAAATGCCGCTTGGAATCGGGCAGGATTTGGCGACAGACAACGCACGGTTATTTTTAAAGGCGATATTAAAACGCCACCCTATGCCAACATTGACGACATTCAAGCAGGGGATTGGCTGTATCATGTCAATTATGGCTACAATAATATTGAGCATAGCGGAATGTTTGTGGGTTGGATTGATAAAGAAAATGCCATTGGTTTAACTTTAAGTTATGCAGGCGAAAAACGGGGCGAACCTGCCCGTTATAAGGCGTATGATTTAAGCGGTGTATATCGTATTACTCGGGTAAAAGAATAAGTTATCCAATTTAATATTATTCAATTTAAAATATTAAAATGATTTTGTGATATTTTTTAATTTTTAAAAGCCCATTAAATCACATAACCCCAATTTAAAAAGGAACTTCACAAATGATTGTCCTATGGCTTGTCTTGGTAATTGCCTTTATTGTGTTGGCAACAGCAAAATTAAAATGGCACCCCTTTTTGGTGCTGATTTTGGCGGCATTTTTGACCGCTTTTGCTTATGGGCTTGATGTTAGTACCGTTCCTAAGACCATTTCGGACGGCTTTGGCGGGATTTTGGGTTATATTGGGCTTGTCATTGTATTTGGCACGATTATCGGATATGTTCTTGAAAAGACGGGGGCGGCAATTGTGATGGCAGAATCCATTGTCAAGCTACTGGGCGAACGCTTTCCGACCCTGACGATGAGCCTTGTTGGTATGATTGTGTCCATTCCTGTGTTTTGCGATTCGGCATTTGTGATTTTAAATTCACTGCGAGAATCGCTAGCCGAACGCCTAAAAGTCTCAGGCATAGCGATGAGTGTCGCCCTTGCCACAGGGCTGTACGCCACGCATACCTTTGTGCCGCCCACGCCCGGCCCCATTGCGGCGGCGGGCAATCTGGGGCTAGAAAGCCAGCTTGGGCTAGTGATTGGCATTGGGCTTTTGGTCTCGGTGGTGGCGACTTTGGCGGGATTTTTGTATTCTTATCGGTTTTTAAAGGTTGCCCCTGCTAATTTAGACGCTGGCATTGGCGACATCGCCCAAAAAACAAAGGCAGATTATGGGCAATTACCCAGTCCTTTTATGGCGTTTTTGCCAATTGTTGCACCGATTGTGCTGATTTGCCTTGCGTCCATTGCCAATTTTCCTAGTAAACCCTTTGGCGAAAATGCCTTGCAAAAAACCCTAATGGTGGCAGGACACCCCCTTGTCGCCTTGCTTGTTGGTATGGGCTTGTCGTTTTTGTTATTAAAAGGCAAAAACAAAACCGAGCTTGTCAGCAAAGCCATCAGCGAAGGCTTGGTGGTGTCAGCACCGATTGTGCTAATTACAGGGGCGGGCGGAGCATTTGGGGCGGTGTTAAAGGCAACGCCTGTGGGCGATTATTTGGGGCAGACACTAAGCGGTCTTGGGCTTGGAATTTTGATGCCCTTTGTGGTTTCCGCCGCCTTAAAGTCAGCACAAGGCTCAACCACAGTCGCTCTGGTTACCACTTCCGCCCTTGTCGCCCCAATGCTACCCCTTATCGGGCTTGACAGCGATATGGGGCGAGTGCTGTGCGTGATGGCAATCGGAGCAGGGGCGATGACGGTGTCGCACGCCAACGACAGTTATTTTTGGGTGGTCAGCCAATTTAGCAAAATGAGTGTCCCACAGGCGTACAAAGCCCATACCGTTGCCACAGGCATTCAAGGCGTGGTCAGTATGGTGTTTGTGTGGGGGCTTTCGGTGGTTTTGTTGTGAGTATTTGATTTTGATAACATTTAATATGTATGGGTGAATGCAGATTTGCCCATATAAACATTCCTTGTACAAGAGGACACCTCAATGAGCGAAACCATTGAACGCAGTAAATTTGACAAAATTTGTGGCATTTTCTTTGTGTGCTGTGTTGCGTGGTGGTTGATTTCGCACGACATTGTTTATCCTTATTTGGCATTACAAAAAGTTAAAAAAGGCGAACTTGTTACCACTTGTGCTTATGTGGTGGACAAAAAGAAAGATAAATATGGTTATGATTATTGGGTCTATGTGGACGGTAAAATTTATGACCATATTGATATTTTTGGCGGTTACGGCGTTGTTTTACCAAAACAGCTTGAAACTGCGTGGCACAATTTCCCCATTGAAAAAGAAAGGTGGGATTTTTTGGTGGTAGAGCCAATGACTTGCAAAAAAGTCCAATATGTTGAAATTTATAACATTTTTGGGTTTAAAAAACTGTTTTTATTTGATTATTTAAAGTGAAAAAATGAACATCTTAATCGCCCCCGACGCCTTTAAAGAAAGCCTAACCGCTTACCAAGTGGCAACCGCCATTCGGCACGGTTTTTATAATGCCTTTGCCAATGCTCATTTTACCCTAATCCCAATGGCGGACGGGGGCGAAGGCACCACGGACGCACTCGCCCACAGCTTAAATGGCGAGTGGGTAACTTGCACAGTGTCAGACCCTTTGGGGCGGGCAGTGTCTGCAAGCTATGTGCTGGCAGGGGAGCTTGCGGTGATTGAAATGGCGGCAGCGTCAGGACTACATTTGGTAGAAAAAGACAAAAGAAATCCTTTAATCACAAGCACTTATGGTACAGGCGAGCTAATCCTAGATGCTCTACAAAAAGGAGCAAAACGGCTAATCATCGGCATTGGCGGAAGTGCGACCAATGACGGCGGAGCAGGAATGTTATCAGCTTTGGGCTTTAAATTTTTGGACAAAGATGGGCAAGTTTTGGGGCAAGGCGGAGCAGAATTGGTAAATTTGGCAATCATTGACACAAGCCAAGCCAGCCCCTTATTAAAAGGTGTGGAAATCCAAGTGGCGTGCGATGTCAATAATCTTTTGTGCGGAGCAAATGGGGCAAGCCATATTTATGCCCCACAAAAAGGAGCGGACAGCGAAATGGTGCTAAGGCTTGACAAGGCATTGGCACACTTTGCCAGCATAGCGGTGTCGCACGGCTTTAAAGACTGTCAGTACACGGCAGGGGCGGGGGCAGCAGGGGGACTTGGCTTTGGCTTGATGAGTTTTTTAAACGCCAGTCTTTCGTCTGGCTTTACGCTTGTGGCAGGGGCGTGCGGTCTTGAAAACGCCATCAAGCAAGCGGATTTAATCATCACAGGCGAAGGCAAAATGGACGCTCAAACCAGTATGGGCAAGGTAGCACAAGGCGTGGCAAGCCTTGCCATTAAACACAAAAAACCTGTCATCGCCATTTGTGGGGCAATAGAGCCTGATACAAATTGGCAGGCGATGGGCTTTCTTGCGGTGTTTGCCAGCATTCCAAGCCTTATGCCAACCGATAAGCTATTTGCCAATGCTTTTGACAATGTCAAACACACGGCAATGAGCGTGGCAGGGGCGATGAAGGTGGGGCAAAGCTTGGTGTCCGCTTAGGAGAGGCAAGCCAGACAACCTAAGCGATATTAGGCATTTACCCAACTTTGATAAGTTATTTCAACCCCTGCTTTACCAAATCATCATAACCGCCATGATTGGTAACATTGGTATAACCCATTTCTTTTAAAGTTTGTAAGGCAACTTCGGCACGACGACCCGAACGGCAATACAGATGAATGGGTTCATCTTTGTTTGGGGCGACACTGGCAATTTGACCTGCAATGTCCGTATGCACGATATTTATCGCTCCCATCAGATGCCCTGCGTTGTATTCGTCGCTACTTCTGACATCAATCCACAGCCCTTGGGCTTTATTGTCGCTTGCTTGTGGGGCTTGGCTTTGTGTGCTTTGGGTTTGAGCTTGGGTGGTTTGGCTTTGTGCGTTATCATTGGTAGAATTACCTGCTTGGCACGCCACCACCGAACACAGCACAAGGGGCAATAATAACAGTTTTTTCATCACAGTTTCCTTATGGCTTATTGAAAATTTGGTTAAGGGCAAATTCAATTTACCCCTACGCCCGACGGTTTAGACTGACTAAGACACAAGAAAACCGCTCAAAGTCAGCGGAGTCGAACCGCCACTGTTTTCCACCACCCGCAGGCATAACTTAGAGTGGTGGAAAAGCTATTTTACAGTATATCTTTATTTTAAGTTTAATAACGATAACTTAAAAAATCACGCCTGCTGTTCCACCGCTTCCAACGCACGCAAGGCATAGGCATAAGCCGCCCCTGCATTTAATGAAATGGCGGTTGCTAACGCCCCTGCAATCTCGCTCTCGCTTGCCCCTGCTTTTAGGGCTTTTTCGGCGTGGACGCTGATACAGCTTTCACAGCGGGTAGTGATGGCAACTGCAATGGCAATCAGTTCACGAGTCTTGTCATCCAAAGCTTCGGCGGCGGCTGCTTTGTCAAGCGTGGCGTAGGCTTCTAGCATTTTTGGGTGGGTTTTGCCAAGTTTGCCAAAGGACGCTTTGGTGTGGGCATTTAGGGCTTTCCAATCGGTAAAGGACATGGTTTATCTCCAAAGTTAAGGGTATGGTGTTATTTTAGAGACTTTTTTAAGGTAAAGCCTATCAAAAAATTCCAAAATGCCTTATAATCATCGCATTATTTTATCGAATTAACACCAAAATGGACATTTTAGACAGCCTTTTGACCTTTGCCCAGCTAAATGCAGGCGTGCATATCAACTGCCAATTAAGTGGTGATTGGGTGTTGCCAAACCCCGAAATGTACGGGCAAGCCGTTGCCCACATTGTACTAAAAGGCGAAACTTATTTGACGCTTGATGATAAAAATATCCTGTTAAAACAAGGGGATATTGCTTTTTTCGCCCAGACGCACGCCCATTTTTTAAAAAGCTCACCTCAAAAAACACCGCCCACGCACACCGCCCAAACGAGCGAACAAGGCGGATTTGTGGTGAATAAAATCGGGCAAGGAGCGAGCGAGTGCGAACTTTTGTGCCTACATTTTCATTATGACCCGCACAACGAGCTTATGGCAAGCCTACCGCCCATTTTGACCGTGTCACTTGATACGCCGAGCATTGCCCCACTCATCACGCTCTTAAAAAACGAAGCGTCCGCCCCCGCTTTGGCAGGCAAAACAGCGGTCAACGCCTTATCCTTAATCCTCTTCACCTTAATTTTACGCCAATATTTCGCCCATGCAAGCGATACGCTTCTTAGCACTTACCAGCACCCCCGCCTTATGCCCCTTATCCAAGCGATGATGACCGCCCCCGAAAAATCTTGGCATATTTTTGAGATGGCGGAGTTTGCCAATGTTTCTCGCTCACAGCTCATACGCCTATTTAATCAACATTTGGGCATTTCTCCCCATGCGTTTTTACACAAAATCCGCCTACAAAAAGCCGCCATGCTGTTAAAACAAAGCAACCATTCTGTGCTGTATGTGGCGTTGTCGGTGGGTTTTGGTTCAGAGACGCATTTTAGTAAGGCGTTTAAAAAATACTATGGCATAACCCCCAGCAGTTATCGGGGCTGAGTTTTATTTCACCCCACCCGCCCATTCTATCTCGTCTTAGTTTTTTTTATTTTATGATGCTGTTATTTTGGCATCAATTTAATGCCTCTCAAAAAACTTTTTGAATATCGATTTTGCGTCATCGCTATTTAAGCGTTCCTTAAAACAAATTAACTCTTGCTCCATTTTGTTTTTGATTGCCCCTGTATTTTTCATTAGGGATTTGGTTTGTAAGAGTGCGGCTGTTGGCAGTTTGGCAAGTTGCAAGGCTTTTTGATAAGCGGTGTTTAACACTTCGTCAGCCGTCTCAAAACACGCATTGGCAAGCCCCCATTCATAGGCGGTCTGCCCTGTGATGGGCGTCCCCATCGCCAGCATTTCAAAGGCACGCACATAGCCAATCCGCTCGGTCAAAAGCAGGCTAGATGCCGCCTCTGGCACAAGGGCAAGGCTAACAAAAGGCGTGCTAAGGCGAGCGTTTTTGTGAATATACACCAAATCGGCGTGCAAAAGCAGTGTCGTGCCAATCCCCACGCCAACACCCGTTACCGCACAGACGATGGGCTTTGGATAGTCAGACAGCGTACGAATAAACGCCACGCCTTGCATTTTGTCAAAGTCGCTGCCCTGTTCAGCCACCGCTAAAAAGTCCGCTAAATCATTACCTGCACAAAAATCCTCGCCCACCGCCCTAAATAAAATCACCTTAACATCATCGTCCGTTTTGGCACTCGTCAAGGCGGACACCATATCGGCGTACATTTGATTGGTGAGAGCATTCTTTTTGTTGGGACGGTTTAAGGTGATTTCTAAAATGCCGTGGTTTTTACTGGTGCAAATAAGTGCTGACATCATCTAATCCTTTTTATGAATTTTTATCATTTTAACAAAGTTAAAAAATAAGACAAGCATCCACAGAAAAAATCGGCTCACTTTAGATAAAACCACCCCAATTCATCTAAAAATCTCAACCCCAACGCCCCCATTTAAACATGGGATTTGCTATATCTTCAATAAACGAAAACACATACTATCATACGCACTGACGCTGCCATAGATGATATAAAACCATTAGAATTGATGGCAGCATCCCAATGATACACACTGACAATCAAATTTCACTTTTTAATAAAACACCCCCGACTTTTT
The DNA here is from genome assembly GCA_030525705.1 of Moraxella sp. Taxonomy (GTDB): domain Bacteria; phylum Pseudomonadota; class Gammaproteobacteria; order Pseudomonadales; family Moraxellaceae; genus Moraxella. The sequence goes on along the minus strand of JAUNEE010000037.1, from coordinate 3,294 downwards.
TGGCTTATCTCTTTTAAATATCAACCGCCAATCAATCCGCCCCCAAGCATATAAAAAATCATCATTTAAATCCCCCAAGATGACCCTTTAAGACGCAGGGTTACAAAAAAACCACAGCGTTTCTCTGAAAAACTGAGTTAATATAGAACAAGTGTTTTTATGCACACTATCGTGTCAAGATGACTTTGTTTTTAATTAGTTTTAGGAAAATGCGATGAACACCGAAAATACCGCCCCCACCCAAAAAGTTTGGCACAGTATCTTAGATAAACACCAGCTAAAAAAAGAGATTGAACTGCCTGATGACAACTCATCGCTTTTGGAGATGTTCACCGATAATGCCAAAAAATTTGCCGAGCGTACCGCCTTTATTCAAGGCACGCACCGCCTATCCTTTACCACGCTTGACCAGTACAGTACGGCATTGGCACAATTTTTACAAAGCAGCGGGCTTGCTACTGGCGAGCGTGTGGCGATTATGCTCCCCAATAGCCTACAATACCCTGTGGCGGTGCAAGCCATCTTAAAAGCAGGGCTTGTCATTGTGAATGTCAATCCACTTTATACCGCCTTTGAATTAAAACACCAGCTCAATGACGCAGGGGCAAAGGCGATTATCGTCTGGGATATGGCGTGCCAAACTTTAAGCCAGATTGTAAATGAGACGGGCATTTGTCAAGTTTTTGTCAGTAAAATCAATGACTTGTATGATGGTATTGATGAAAATCTGCCCGAAAATTTGCCCGATAATCTACCAAAAGTTACCGCACTTGGGCAGGCGATTGCCACAGGCAAATCCGAGCAATACACTCGCCCAGCCGTGAATTTAAACAGCGTTGCCGTCTTGCAATACACAGGCGGTACGACAGGATTATCCAAAGGGGCGACACTCACGCACCGCAATTTGGTTGCCAATGTTTTGCAGATGAATGAGTGGTTTTCGCCAAAATTGGGCGGAAGGGGCGATGTGGCGGCGGCGTATCCGTTCTTTTGTGCATTGCCTTTGTATCATATCTTTACTTTTACCGCCTGCCAACTTTTTGGAATGTATAAGGGGCAGATGAACATTCTTATCGCCAACCCACGAGACATTGGCACGATGATTGACGCAATGCGTGAACATCGCCCTGCGTTTTTTCCGTCTGTAAACACGCTGTATAATGCCCTTGTGAATAATGACGACTTTGCCCGCCTAGACCATAGCCGTCTTGGGCTGGCAGTGGGGGGCGGTATGTCGGTGCTGCCTGCCACCGCCGAAAAATGGCAAAAAATCACAGGTCATACCATCATTGAAGCCTACGGACTGTCCGAAACTTCGCCTTTGGCAACCGCCAATCCTGTGTCGCATACGCACTTTTCGGCAATGATTGGTGTGGGCGTATCCTCGACCGACATTGCGATTTTGGACGATGATGGCAACATTGTGCCAGCAGGGGCGATGGACGCTGATGGCGAGCTTATCGCAGGCGAGATTGCCATCAAAGGTCCGCAAGTGATGACTGGCTATTGGAATAAGCCTGACGAAACCGCCAAAGTGATGACGGCAGATGGCTATTTTCGCACAGGCGATGTGGGCGTGATGGACAAGGACGGCTTTGTCAAAATCGTGGACAGAAAAAAAGATATGATTTTGGTGTCGGGTTTTAATGTCTATCCCAATGAGATTGAGAGCATCATCACCAAGCACCCCAAAGTGCTAGAAGCGGCGGCGATTGGTGTGCCAGATGAGCATTCTGGCGAAGTGCCAAAAATCTTTGTGGTCAAAAAAGACGAGAGCTTGACCGCTGATGAGCTAATTGCTTATACCAAAGAATTTTTGACAGGCTACAAAATCCCCCGCCAAGTGGAATTTATCACAGAATTACCAAAATCCAATGTCGGTAAGATTTTAAGAAAAAATCTGCGTACTTGATTAAACAAGCCCAAAAAAAGCACTGTCAAACTGGCGGTGCTTTTTAGTTATTATTTTTTGTGATACCTACTTATCACAATAATCAATTTGAAATCATAACACCCCACCCCATCATAACCCCACATTTAAATCATAGGACAATTCCATGTCAAATTTCAAAACCCCCAAACTCTCTGCCCTAAACCTTGCCCCAATGCGACAAGGGCAAAACGCCAAAGATGCCATTGACGCTATGGTACGCTTGGCACAATTTTTAGAATCACTTGATTTTAAACGATTTTGGATTGCCGAACATCATAATATGCCCCATTTGGCAAGTTCTGCCACACAAATTCTCATCGCCCACACACTCTCGCAAACACAAAAAATCCGTGTCGGTAGCGGTGGCGTAATGCTCCCTAATCACAGCCCTTTGCAGGTTGCCGAGCAGTATGGCACGCTTAAAACCTTGTATGGCGACAGGGTGGATTTGGGACTTGGGCGAGCCCCTGGTACTGACCCAATCACGGCAATGGCTTTGCGGCGTGGGCGTGCGGACACTTCTGACCAATTCCCAAGCGACATTGCTGATTTACAAAGATATTTTGGCGATGACAGCGTACAAGGACGCGTCAAAGCCTATCCTGCGTTGGGGCTAAATGTACCGCTTTATATTTTGGGTTCTAGCACCGAGAGTGCGTATTTGGCTGGGCGTTTGGGTTTGCCCTATGCCTTTGCAGCCCATTTTGCCCCACGAATGCTAGCGGCGGCGGTGGAGATTTATCGCAATGAATTTAAGCCGTCTGCGGTGCTAAACGAGCCTTATATGATGATTTGTAATAATATTTTGGTGGCGGACAGCGATGATGAAGCCAAATTTTTGGCAACCACCCAACAGCAATTATTCTGGGATTTGGTGCGTGGCGTGTCTCGTGGCGTGTGTCCGCCTGTGCCTGATATGGACGCGCTTTGGTCGCCCCAAGAAAAACTTGCCGCCCAAGCGATGATGAATACTTCCATTATTGGCGATAAAGACAGCGTGAAACAGCAGTTGACCCATTTTCAAGCAAAATATCAAGCCGATGAATTGATTGTGATTAATTATGTTTTTGATGAAGACAAGCAGTTAAAATCCTACTCGCTTTTAAATGAAGTGGTGAAATCGCTTTGATTTTTATAGAGCGTGCTGAACTTTTGTATAGTAATTTAACCTCAAAAACCACCAAAACCATTCGCTCTGAGCTATGCCTGCGGGTGGAACGGTTTTCCATTATGGTTCGACAAGCTCACCACGAACGGAAAACCTAAGGTGGTGTGTTTTGGGTTTAATTGACCATATTTGCCATTCAAAATGAGAAAAATCGCAGTATTTTCAAGGAAAAAGTCGCAGGCAATATGAGAAT
>JAUNEE010000036.1 GCA_030525705.1 Moraxella sp. | reverse complement strand
CGCCTAATATCTGCGACAATGCCAAACTTGCCGAGCCGATATTACCACTGACACAAATCACATCGCCGATTTTGGCATTGGTTCTTTTTATGCTTTTGCCTTTTTTAATAAAGCCAAGTGCGGTAATAGAAATGGTTAAAATATCGGATTTTGTGGTATCGCCCCCGATTAACTCCACATTAAACTTTTTGCAAATATCGCCAATGCCCCGAGCAAATTCTTTTAACCAGTCATTGTTATTTTCTGGCAAAGACAGTCCCAATAAAATCGCATAAGGCGTTGCCCCCATACTTGCCAAATCCGATAAATTAACCGCCACCGATTTATAACCAATGGTATAAGGCGAAGTTTCAAAAACAAAATGTCGCCCCGCAACGAGCGTATCCATACAGCTGACCAATTCACACTCAGGCGGAATGGTGCTTACTGCACAATCATCGCCAATGCCCAAAACGGTATGTTTATGGGCATTGGTTAAATGCTGAAAATGGGTGTTAATTAAAGAAAATTCGGACATTTTTAATTGTACTGGCTAAATGTAAGGTGCGTACCAAGCACCGATTTTGGTTTAATACTTAAAGTGGTGCGTCATACGCACCTTACGACTTGTGTTAATGTTAAAGTTTTATTTAATGAATGATAAAAAAAGATACCCATAAAAATAAGTATCTTTTAAAACCTTAACCCAACTTTGGTAAATTTTCTTTCTCTTTGTCTTTATTGGCTTTGTGGTCGGCGACTTCATCGGCTCGTAATTGTTTGGCTAATTTATCCATTACCGCATTGATAAATTTATGCCCGTCTGTCGCTCCAAAATGGGCGTTTAATTCAATGGCTTCATCAATCACCACTTTATAAGGAATGTGTAAAGAATATTTTAATTCATACGCACCGATTAACAAAGCAGCAAATTCTATGGGGTCAAGACGGCTCAACGAACGGTCCACCAGCTCCCCAGCAATCAAAATTGACAGCTCGCCCACACGAGGCGGCACACTGCTCATCAGTTCGTGATAATAACCCAAATGCACGGTGTGCATGGCGTTGGTGGCACGGGTGCGGATAATGATGTTGGCGGGGGTGTTGCCCAGATATTCTTTTTGGTTATTATTTTCAAAGCGGTGGTCGGTTAATAGCCATTCATAAATGCCTTGCAAAGCAAAGCGGCGGGCTTTTCTAACTGCGGTATGAGAAGTTTTATAGCCCGTCTCTTTAATGTCAAATTCATTATTTTGGGGGGTGTTGGTGGTCATATTTTTTTGCCTTTAAATAGTCTGGGGCGTGCCAAAGGTTGGTTTTTGTTGATAAAATGAGATAAATCGCAGATTTTTTTAGAAAAAGTCCGCAGTTAATATTAAAAATATTAACAAGGGCTTTGATGATAAAAATCAAGATTTAGCCATTTTTAGCACAAAAATAATGCGAAAACATTATAAAATTGGATATTTTTTATGTAACCAATGTTTGGCACGCCTCTCATTAGACGCATAATCTAACTGAAAAAAGTAGTTTATTTTTAAATTGCTTGGGGTATGGGGGTGCTTAATACACCCCTACATTGAAAACCAATTTTATACAATTTAAAATTTTATGGATATATGATTAAAATCCATTGGGCTGGTTATAAGGGCGAATGGCAATTCGCTCTACAAAACCAATAAATTATAATAAATGGATTGGGCAATCTAATTAAATCTTGCCCAAAACGCTGACCATTTCAATGGCGGTCATCGCTGCCTCAAAGCCTTTGTTGCCTGCTTTGGTGCCCGCCCGTTCAATGGTTTGCTCAATGTTTTCGGTGGTCAAAATGCCGTTAATCACAGGGATATTGTGGGCTAGGGCGACATTGGTCAAGCCTTTGGCACTCTCAGCCGCCACAATGTCAAAATGCGGGGTCGCCCCACGGATAATCGCTCCCAGTACGATGATGGCATCAAATTTGCCCGAAGTGGCAAGTTTCTGGGCGGTTAAGGGCAATTCAAACGCCCCTGGTACACGCACAATCGTGATGTTTTCGCCTTTGATGCCGTGGCGAATAAGCGCATCCAACGCCCCTTCTACAAGGCTTTCTACCAAAAAGCCATTAAAACGCCCAACGGCAACAGCGATTTTGACGTCGTTATTTTGGTGTAGGTCGCCATTTAGGTAAATGACGGCATTTTTTTCAGCGATGAATGACATAAAAACCCCTTTTAAGCATAGAAAATTTTAAGTTTATTATACACCATTTTTAGCGGTATGGCTAAGATTAACGCTTTATCCATAAAAAATCCGCCCGTATTGGGCGGATTGGGCTGGGTAGATTTTATCCATCTGACAGCTTAGCTTTCACTTGGGCTGTCGGTCTCTTCAGCGGGTTTGGCGGGTTTTTTACGCACTTCGCTTTTTGGTTTTTTGTCTGCCTTTGGCACTTTGATGGCGACTTTTGTGCTTTTTTTAGTAGGCTTTTTTGGCGTGGCAAGCTTGGGTGTTGCCAGTTTTAAAATGCCTGTTTGGGGCAGCAGTTGCTCGGCGATGTTTTCAATCATATTTTTATAACTAGCAGGCGTGGTCTTTCCTGCATCATCTGCTTCGCTTGCGGTGTCGCCAGTTTGGGCTGCGTTTTTGGTTTCGTTGCCTATTGCTTGGGATGCGTTGTCGGGCAACATATCCCCAAGACGGCTGAGCCCATCTTTTAACGTGCCAATCAGCTCATCAATGGCGTGTTCTGCCTTTTCGGTCAAGCTTTGGGTGTCCTTGGCTTGTTCGTTTTCGGTTTCTGCGTCATTGTCCGTGCTTGTGGTAGGGCGGGTATGCTCAGCCTGCACTGCATCGCTGTGCGTGGTTTCGCTTGGGCTGTGCGTGTCCGCCTCGTCTATGACGATGGTGTTGGCTGGTGTGTCCATTTTGTCCATAACTTCCATGGATTTTGGCTCGGGTGTCGGCTCAGATGCAGGGGCGTCTGTATCCGTCACTTTGGTGGCGTGAGCCAAAAACGCAGGGTGTTCACCACGTGGGTCATTGACTGCACGCTGTTTTGGTGGGCGGGCAGGGGCGTCTGTTTTGCCTGCGCCTGTGCCGAAGATGGTGGTGGCAGTGATACGCTCAAAGAACACGCTTTCTGCTTTTTCGCTCAAAGGCTCATAGCCGAAGTTCGAAAAATCGAACGTGGCGGTCGGTGCGTTTTGGGTGTTCATGGCGGCGATAAAACACGCCACGAAACCGTCTTTGGCTAGACGTGCTTCAGCGTTTTCAAGGCGTGCCTTGATGAACGCTCCTGCAGTGCCTGTCAAGGTGGCAGGCTGTTTCATCAAGGCGGCTTTAATGACACGAGGGTCATTCACCGCACGGCGTGTCTCACGGGCGATGGCAAGGGCGGTCGCCTTTTCTGTCTCGCTTAGGGCGAGTGTTTTTGGTTTCTTGGCAGATTTTTTCGCCTTGGCGGGTTTTTCTGCACGTGATTCCACCGCTTCGCTACGGGTTTCTGCCGTAGGGGCTTGGGCAGGTTTTTCTTCCGTGCTTACGCTGGGCGTTTTTTCTGCTTTTGGCTTGGCTTTTTTCTCAGATTTTTCGGCGTTATGCACAGCAGGTATGGTCACCTCTAAAGCGGTGTCAGCTGTGACTGCCACAGGCTCGGCAGGTGTGACTTCTTTTCTTTTTGGGTCGCCTTTACTGCCATCTAAGGATAGATGGACGGTTGGGACGTCTGTGTCATCTTTGGCAAGACGCTCCACCCGTACATTAAAGCCGTCTTTGTTTTTATTGGCTTTCGGTTCAGTGGTTTTTTCAGCTTTTGGCTCGCTGTGTTTTTCCGCTTTCACTTCAGGTTTGTGGTCTGCGTTTTCGGGCTGACGTGGCTCGGCGTGCTTAGGCTCTGCATTTCTTGTTTTTTCGGCAGGGTCTTTTTGCTCGGCTCTTTGGTCTATTCTGCCTTGCTCACGCTGTTCTGTGTGTTGTTCGGCTTTGACACGGTCTTTGGTCAGTGCCTCGGTGCGTTCCACGGGTTCACGGGGTTCACGGCGGCTGCCTGCCTCACGTTTTTGGTATTTTTCCTCGTGTTTTTCTTTGGCTTCGCTACGCTCTTTTTGGCGGGTGTCTTTTTCTGTCCGCTCTTTTTGTTCAGGCTTGACTTCTGTTTTGCGGTCGGTACGCTCGTCTTTTTTCGGACGCTTTTGGTCTGGGCGTTCTTTTCTTGGGTCTTTTTGGCTTGGGTTGATGGCGATAGACCCTGCCACGCCAAGGCTTGCCGCCCCTGTATTGACAATCGCCTCAATCGCTGCCGCCGCCTCACTGCTGCCTAAGCTGCCCGCTAGCTGTGCTTCGGCTTTTGGGGCAAATAGGTTCGACAGCCATGCCACGGCTTGCGGGGTGTGGGCAGGTTTTTGTGGTTCGCTTTTTTGGGCGGGCTGTTTTGGGGCGTCATTGGTTTTTTGCCAATGATTTGCTCCTTGAGGGGTGGTAGGTTGCTTGGTTTGCCAGTCCACGTCATAGCCACGTCCGACATTTTGTTGTTCTTCGACATCGACAATGCGGTCATAGCTGGCGGGTGCGAAGCCATCAGGATTAAAGTGCAGGCTAAAATTCGGGCTTTCTAGGTGGGCGTGGGGCAAAATGGTAATGCGTGTGCCGCTGTCTTGCTCCAGATAAACCAAGCTTTCACGTTTTTCATTTAATAAAAATGCCGCAATTTCTGTGGGGACTTCGGCTTGTACTTCGCCACTTCTGTGTTTTAGGGCGAGCTGTTCGATTTGACGCATGATGGACAGCGCCAAAGAACGCACGTCACGAATCATGCCGTTGCCGTGACAGCGTGGGCAGATATAGCCCGTGGATTCTTCCAAAGACGGACGCAGACGCTGGCGGCTCATTTGCATAAGCCCAAACTTGCTAATCTCAGCGAATTGCACTCTGGCACGGTCATAACGGGTGGCGTCAATCAGGCGTTTTTCCACGTCTTTTTGGTGGCGAGGGTCTGCCATATCGATGAAATCAATGACAATTAGACCGCCCATGTCTCTTAGGCGTAGCTGACGGGCAATCTCGTCCGCCGCTTCTAGGTTGGTGTGGTAAGCGGTTTCGGCAACGTCTGAGCCTTTGGTGGATTTTGAGGAGTTAATGTCAATGGACACTAATGCTTCGGTTTGGTCAATGACGATAGAACCGCCAGAGGGCAAACGGACTTCCCGTTGGTAAGCACTTTCAATCTGACGTTCAATGCCAAAGCGAACGAACATCGGCTCAAAATCGACATATTTACGCAGTTTGCCCATTTGGGTGGGCATGACAGCACTGATAAAGCTGGCGGCTTCGTTGTAGGCGTGTTCTGAATCAATCCACACCTCGCCAATGTCATCACGCAGATAGTCACGCACCGCACGGGTGACGACGCCTGCTTCTTGGTAGAGTAGGCAGGGGGAGGGGTCTTGTTTTGCTTTTTGGGTGATGGTTGCCCAGATGTCTAAGAGGTGGGCAAGGTCATTTTGAAGGTCTTCGTAGGTTTTTCCGATGCCTGCAGTGCGGACGATGATGCTCATGCCTCGTGGCACGTCTAGGCTTGCGATGATTTGACGCATTTCATCACGCACTTTTCCGCTGATTTGACGGCTAATGCCACCGCCTTTTGAGTTATTTGGCATAAGAACCAGATAACGCCCCGCCAGTGAAATATAGGTAGAGATGGCAGCGCCTTTATTGCCCCGCTCTTCTTTTTCTACTTGAATGATGAGTTCATCTCCCTCTTTTAGGAGTTTTTTGATGTTGTCTTCTCGGGGGTTGCCGTCCAGATATTCAGGGGCGATTTCACGCAAAGGCAAAAAGCCCTGACGGCTTGAGCCATACTCCACGAATACCGCCTCCAAGGAGGGTTCGATGCGGGTGATGTGACCTTTATAGATGTTGGCTTTTTTTTGTTCACGGGTACGATTTTCTAGGTCGAAGTCGTACAGGTGGTTGTCTTTGCAGAGTGCGACACGAATTTCTTCGTTGTGGGTGGCATTGATAAGAATGCGTTTCATAAGGTGTCCTTAAAACAGGGACACGGCTGACAGTTGATACGTACTAAGAGTCGCCCAAGGCGTCTGCCTAGGCGGTTTTACGTTTTTTTGACCTTGGACTTGCACTCCAACTGGCGTGCCGACCCATGTGGCGGCAGCTTAAAAAACGTCTGCCCAAAAGGCTTTTTGGCTTTTGGGGTGTGCTGTTTTAGCGATGTCTGGTATCTATTTGCCCTTTTTTACTCTAAAAAAGCAGGGTTGTCTTGTGCTTTTTTTGGGCGACTGTCTGGTGTCCTATTATGCCAAAACCAAGCGGTATGCGTGGGCTGGCGTGTTTGGTTAAATTTTTTGGGTTGCTATTTTTTTGGGTTACTGAGTGCTTAAGCGGGTGATTAAGGCACGAGCAATTAGCTCGGCTAAGTCTTGGGGTGCTGTCCTCGGCTTCGTTTTATACGATAAAAAGTGGACGAATGTTGCGTTTTGCCATGTATGTTAGGTGGCAGACTTTGCGTTTTTAGCACCGAATCACGCTTTTGACTTTTAAGCGTTCTAGTAACGTGCTAGACTATACCAAATCTTTGTCAAAATACCTAGTAAAAAATGCAAAAATTAGAAAAAAAAGTGAAAAAAAGCCCAAACTTGGGCAAAAACTCCCAAAAACGCAGGGAGAATTTTGCCCCTGCCCAAAAAATCGCCACCCCTACGGGTAATACAGCCGCCAAAAAAAGCGACCCGAGAGCTGCCCCGCCACACCCAAAAAAATCCCATTTAAATACCGCTACCAAAAACAACCACCAAAGTGCCGATGAGCCTGTGCTGGATTTTTCATGCGTCAATTATCTGAACATCAGTGACCATCAAGCAGGGCAAAGGCTGGATAATTTTCTTTTGGCACGCTTAAAGGGCTTGCCAAAAAGCCATCTTTATAAGATGATACGTGCCGATGAAGTGCGAGTCAATAAAAAGCGGGTCAAGCCTGAGTACCGCCTAAATGAGGGTGATGTGGTGCGTGTTGCCCCTGTGCGTCTGTCCGTGCGTGATGAGCCCGTGGTCTCTGAGGAATTTGCCAAGGGGCTATTAAATAGAGTGGTTTTTGAAGATGATGGGCTGATTGTATTAAATAAGCCACACGGCATGGCGGTGCATGGCGGTAGTGGTGAGAGCTTTGGGGTGATTGAGGCGATGAGGGTCGCCACAGGCAAAAAATACCTAGAACTTATCCACCGTATTGACAAGGATACCTCAGGACTGCTCCTTATCGCCAAAAAACGCAGTATACTCAAAGACTTACAAGACAAATTTCGTGAAAAGACCATTTTTAAGGACTATTTGTGTCTGTGTGTGGGCGATGTTGGTAAAACACTTGGTAAAAGTGCCAAAATTGACAAACCTTTATTAAAATACACCCTAGACAATGGCGAACGCCGTGTCAAAGTCCATAAAGATGGCAAGCCATCACAAACGCTCATCGAAGTGTTGTCAGTATTTGAGTTGGACGGTCAAACGGTCAGCCTTATCAAAGCAAGCCCTTTGACAGGACGCACGCACCAAATTCGGGTACATTTGGCGAGCGTAGGACACGCCCTTTTGGGCGATGATAAATATTTAAGACAATCCGCCCCGAGCGTGGCAAGACTGTGTTTGCATGCCCACAAAATCCGCTTTGATGAATGTGAATTTGTCGCACCGCTACCTAATGACATGCAAAAACTGACAGCAGGTAAGCTATGATAAGGCGGTTTTTAAAAAGACTGAGTGATGAGCCTGTAAGCTGTATCGGGCTGTTTATGGCAGGACTGCTTTTGGGCGTGCTGTTGACTTATGAGCGTGATGACCCACCTGCTCACCGTTATACGTATTATTTGCCTGATGCGGTGGCGGGTAAGCCTTATCAGGTGGAAGTGGAAGTGGCTGGCGTGTGGAAGGGGTATGTGCCTTTACAATTTGAAGCTAATCGCTATTTAGGCATTAAGCGGTTATCGCCAGACCGCATTCGGCTTAGTCATTTGGGGCAGTTTCATGAGGACGAAAAAGCCTATGGCATTTGGCTGATTGGCGGTGGTAGTGAGGGCGGTGGTAGTAGTTATGTGCGTCATGAATATCAGTTCTATGTGGCGGTGCGTGAGAGTGATGAGGGTGTTATCAATGACTGTTTGACGGTGGTAGACCATCAGCGTGCAGGTGCGATGTATTATCAAAAAGACGATAAAAGACCTTGTGTGTAGGTGCGTCAGCTGTGTTTTAAAAGCATGTTTTAACAGTGAAACATACTGGCACGCCCAAAGATTTTTTTAATGTACGAGTAGAGGTTATGGATACCAAACTTTATACCCATCCTGTGATTAACCCTGAAGTTTTGGACGAGTTGTCACGACTAAAAAAAGACGAGCTGTTAGCGGCGATTGACTTAGGCTCGAACAGCTTTCATTTGGCGGTGGCACGCTTAGACCACGGTGAAGTGCGTAAGGTGCTGTCTTTGTCCGATAAAGTTCAGCTGGCGGCAGGGCTTGATGATAAAAATCATCTGACCGAAGAAGCGATGGCGCGGGGGCTGGCGTGTTTGGCTCGGTTTAATGAATATCTGGCAGCTGTGCCAAAAGACCGCATTCGGGCGGTGGCAACCAATGCCTTAAGAAAAGCGGAAAACCGTGAGGTGTTCATCGAGCGAGCGAGCGAGATCTTGTCCGTGCCGATTGAAGTTATCGCAGGGCGAGAAGAAGCACGTTTGATTTATCTGGGTGTGTCGCACACCAACGCCAGTATTGACAAACGCCTTGTCATTGATATCGGGGGTGGTTCGACTGAGTTTATCATCGGCGAGGGTTTTACGCCCATTGAGACAGAAAGCTTGCAAATGGGCTGCGTGGCGTACACTAAAAAGTTTTTTAATGACGGAAAAATCACCCAACAAGCCTTCGATAACGCCATGAAAGCGACCCAAACTGAACTGTTGACCATCGCCAAGCGATATAAAAAGACGGGCTGGAGTCATGTCATGGGGTCATCTGGAACGATAAAAGCCGCCTATTTGACCATCAAAGAGCTGGGCTATGACGAAACAATCACCCTGCCCGCCATGAAAAAGCTAAAAAAATACCTGATTGATTTGGGTGATGCCAGTAAAATTACGCTTGATAGCATAAAACCGCACCGCACGCCCGTATTTGCTGCGGGGGTGGCAGAGTTGTACGCCATCATGAAGGTGCTTGAGATTGAGGCGATGGATTATTCCGATGGGGCACTGCGTGAGGGCGTGATGTATGATATGCTTGGGCGTCAAGACCACGAGGACGTACAGCTGCGTAGCGTGGAGGCATTGGCGGAGCGGTATTCTGTCAGCCAAAAACAGGCTGCCTTGGTGACAAATACCGCCCTTCGGCTGTTTGATGCCAATGCAGAAGCGTTGGGGTTGTCGTTGGTGGATAGGGATTTGCTTATGTATGCTGCGAAGCTACACGAGGTTGGGCTTGCGGTGTCGCATTCTAATTATCATCATCACACCAGCTACCTTTTAAAGCATTCAGATATGTTCGGGTTTTCGACCAGCGACCAGTTAAAGCTCTCTTATATTACGCTGTACCAACGCCGAAAATTAAAAAACGAAGCCGCCTTTGATGTGGTAAAAGCAGGTGGGTGGACGCTTTTGGCATTGTGTCTTTTGCTCAGACTTGCGGTGATGGCGTATCAAGCGCGCTCACGCCACAGTGCCAGTGTGGATTTAAGCGTCACGGGCGAAACGTGGGCGGTGACGGTGGCAGAGGGTTACCAAGCCGAGCTTATCCGCCATCAGCTTGAGGCGGACGCAGCACAGTTCGCCAAATGGGGCGTTCGTCTTGTCGTGGTATAAGCGTGCATAAAATGATGGTATAACGCCACGCTTTGTGCTACACTTTTGGTTTACAGTTGTATAATTTGACAAATGTGACTGCCGTTATCGCATAAAGGCGGTTTTTAAGGATTATTTATGAGTGAAGTATGGCAACGAGTTGGGCTGGCACGCCACGCCGAGCGTCCTTTGTTTTTAGACTATGTGGCGGATTTGTTCACAGAATTCGATGAATTGCACGGCGACCGTGCATTCGGGGACGATCGTGCGATTTTGGGCGGCTTGGCACGTTTTAATGGCAAGCCTGTGATGGTCATCGGTCAGCACCGAGGCAAAACCACCCGTGAGCGTATTACGCACAACTTCGGCATGACACACCCTGAGGGTTATCGTAAGGTCATTCGTTTGGTGCAGATGGCGGAACGATTCGGTTTGCCTGTTTTGACCTTTATTGACACCCAAGGGGCATACCCTGGCGTAGGGGCAGAAGAGCGGGGGCAGGCAGAAGCCATCGCCAAAAGCATTGCGGTGTTTTCTAGCCTTGGCACGCCGATTATTGCCACCGTCATCGGTGAGGGCGGTTCTGGCGGTGCATTGGCGATTGGGGTGGCGGATAAGGTGAATATGCTAGAAAACAGCATTTATTCGGTGATTTCGCCTGAGGGTTGTGCGTCTATTTTATGGAAAACTGCTGAGAAAGCCCCCATCGCTGCTGACGCGCTTAAACTCAATGCGAACAACCTATTCGAGCTTGGCTTGATTGATGCGGTGGTCGAAGAGGGGCAGGGTGCACACCTTGACCGTGCCTTGACCATGAAAAATCTAAAAGCGTTGTTAGAGACTCAGTTAGAAGAGCTGTCCATGCTCCCAACGAAAGCTCTGGTTGAAAAACGCTATGAGCGGCTGATGAACTTCGACTCCGCCGTGGGTCTGGATAAATCCGCTTAAAGACCATGAAGCAGTCTTTTGCCCTGCCTGAGCGTGCCTTGGCGGACGCCATCAATGAGCATAAAGCGGCTTTGGCAGGGCGTCCGTGGTATGTGGCGTGTAGCGGTGGGCGAGATTCCTTGTCGCTGGCGTATGCGTTGGTGGTGCTGTATCGGCAGGGCGTGATTGAGCATTTGCCCGTATTATTACATATCAATCACGGTCTACAGTCTGCGTCAGAAGCGTGGCAAAAGACGGTGGAAGCCTTTGCAAGCATGCACGGCATGGACTGCCATGTGTGTGCTTTGGGGTTGTCCTTTGCCAATGAAAGCACCGCCCGCACCGCCCGTTACGGGGCGTTTTTTCGGCTGATGGCGGACGATGGCGTGCTGTTTTTGGCACATCATGGCGATGACCAAGCAGAAACCGTGCTGATGCGTCTTGCAAAAGGGACGGCATTGACGGGGCTTTTGGGAATGCAGGCATGGCAGAGCCGTCAGCACGCAGAAAAAACCTGCCATTTATTCCGTCCGTGGCTGTCTGTTTTTAGAGAAGAGATTAGCCGGTACGCTGTCGGTCACGCTTTGCCTTATATCGATGACCCCACCAATGACACAGGCGACAACGCCCGAGCCGTTATTCGCCGTACACTCATGCCCGCCTTAAAAGCCCTAAATCCTCGGGCAAATGCCAACATCGCCCGCACGGCTTTTTTACTCCAAGATGACCACGTTTTGCTCGAAGAGACCTACCAGCGTGCCTTAACGGCGGTTGTGTGGCGGCAGTTTTTGGCGGTGCAGGTTTTGGAGATTGGGCAGTTTTTCGAGCTAAAACCAAGCCTAAGACGAGGCGTGCTGCACCGTTTTATGCAGGGTGATGAGATTTACGGGGCGGATTTTGAGAGGATTTCACAGCTTTTTAACCTCTGTGAGCGGCAGGACGCTGACCATCGAACCCGAATTTTTTGGCAAGCTTACCAAACCGCCTACCTGTTTTGTCGTTATGGAGACCGTCTGTACCGTTATGATGTGCAGCTGTGGCAGGCATTTCTTTCGCCGTGGGCGTTTCATTTGACAAAGAACACCCTTGTTTTGGTAGAAAAAACGGAGCAAATGAGCTGCGTGTGGCGGTTTGATTTTCCCATAAAAAGCGTGCGTGCGGTAGGCAGGGCGGATAGCGTCCCTTATCGGCATAAGACTTTAATGGGTAAAAAACTGCACCAGACCCTAAAAGTCCCCACGTGGCTTAGAGACCACCTATGGCAAGTGGATGGGCTGTGTGAGGGCGAACGTGTGGTTTATTTGGTCAGTCTTGGGCTGTGCTGGCGGGTATTGGGCGAGTGCGGAGATGGTGTGCTGGTTTCTATCGGTTCGCAAAAAAGTGTGAAATAAGGTACAATGGGCGTTTTAATCGCTTTTAGATAATGGGCAGTTTATGACGGATTTGACGGTATTAAATGGACATCAGGTGATGTTTATTGGTGGTGGCAATATGACCACCGCTTTGGTGGACGGGCTTTTAAATGCCAAAGACAGCCACGGGCTTGATTTAAGACTGGTGGTTTCTGACCGCAACGCCCCAAAAAGAGACGCCTTCACGAAAAAAGGCGTCCTTGCTGTGTCACCTGAGCAAGCAGCGGACGCCATTAAAGCCAGTGATGTGGTGGTGCTGTCAGTGAAGCCGCAGGTGATGGCACAGGTGTGTGGTGAATTAAAAACCGCATTGGCAGGCAAGCTTTTAGTGTCGGTGGCGGCAGGGCTGAGCCTTGAGAAGCTCTCCGCCATGACGGGCAATGCCAACATCGTCCGCACCATGCCAAATTTACCTGCGACCGTTGGTTTCGGGGCGACAGGCTTATTTTCCACCCAAGTCAATGACGCAGGCAAAGCACTGGCAGATGCCATCATGGCGGCCTCTGGGGTGACGGTGTGGGTAAGTGATGAGGAAAAACTGCACGCTGTGACGGCGGTGGCAGGGTCTGCGCCTGCGTACTTTTTTTATGTGCTGGAGCATATGACTGCCAAAGCGGTAGCGATGGGACTGCCTGAGGCGGACGCACGACTTTTGGCAACCCAAACCATGCAAGGGGCGGCATTCATGGCAAAAGACGCTGACCCAAAAGACCTGCGTGCCAAAGTCACCTCAAAAGGCGGTACAACGCACGCTGCCATCACCTGCCTAGAAGAAAATACGGTTGGTGCTGCCATCGCCCTTGCCATGCAGGCGTGTAGCGACCGCAGTGTTGAGCTGGGTGGGTTATCATGAACAGCCCGCTTTTTATCATTTTTAATATGGTGGTAAATTTCGCCCTGTGGTTGTTTTTTATCCGCTTTATGCTTCAATTTGCAGGGGCAGAAAAAAAGCACCCCTATGTCGCCCCTGCCTACCGCCTGACAGCGGTGGTAGATATTTTTTCACGCATTTTCCCGACTTTAGGTAAGGGCAGATTAAATACCGCTGCGCTGGTGCTTATGCTGCTTTTGTGGTGGATTGGCATTGCGGGGCGTGCTTCGCTGCTGGGTGAGCAACTGACGGCACTGCAGCTCTTTTTTTCAGGGACGATGACGGCGGTGATTGCGTTTTTAGAGGCGTTAAAATGGACGATTTTGGCTTCGGTGATTTGTAGTTTTGTGGTTATGCTAAGCCAAAAAATTCACCCCGTCATCGACCTTTTAATGCAAGTGGCAACGCCCATCATCGAGCCTTTTAGAAAAATCTCGCCAGATTTGGGCATGATTGATTTGACGCCGCTCATTGCTATGCTGGTGTATAGCTTGGCAGCAACCATGCTCCAAATCATCGCCCAAGATATGTGGCGACTGATTAGCTAGTGTGCGATATTTTTTATTTTTTTAGGATTATCTTAAAAAAATGCTTGCAATTACTGGTTTTTTTGTTATAATTACAGCCCACAAAGCCTTGGCTTTGAAAATAAATTCGGTGACGTGGGTGAGTGGCTGAAACCACATCCCTGCTAAGGATGCATACGGGCAACTGTATCGAGGGTTCGAATCCCTCCGTCACCGCCATTTATTTTTAGAATCCGTGATAAAAAATCACAAATTCTTTAAAAAAAGACTTGACATACACAGATTATACTGTATAATAGTCGCACTACTTAACAAGGCAACTTGTTTTAAGCGCCCGTAGCTCAGTTGGATAGAGCACTTGGCTACGAACTAAGGGGTCGGGAGTTCGAATCTCTCCGGGCGCGCCATATTAGAAAACCATCAAGTTTTGCTTGGTGGTTTTTTTATTGCCAAATGAGTTCAATCATGAATGAAATGAATACGACAGAACAAGTCAAAAAAACAGACAATGCCATTGCAGGTGTAGGCGTGCGTTTGGCAGGTGTGCTGTATGATGGTATGCTGGTGCTGGCGTTATTGTTCTTGGTGGCGCTGGTGCTG
Organism: Moraxella sp.; assembly: GCA_030525705.1. GTDB lineage: Bacteria > Pseudomonadota > Gammaproteobacteria > Pseudomonadales > Moraxellaceae > Moraxella. The sequence goes on along the minus strand of JAUNEE010000036.1, from coordinate 904 downwards.
GCGGTGGCGGGGACGGTAATGTTTGGGATTTCTGGCACATCGGCAGCAGACGCTAAAGAACTGCCGAAGTGGTATCAAAATCTTGTGCTGTCGCCGTCCTTTGTGCTGACTTTGGTGGGGTTTTATGGGCTGTTTTGGCGAAAGTCGGGGCAGACCTTAGGCATGCAGACGTGGCGGCTTAAGACCATTAATAGTGATGGCACACTGTTAACGTGGCTGCAGAGTTTTATTCGGATTATTTGTGGCTGTATCGTGCCGATGGTCTGTGCGATGGTCGGGTTTTTATTGTATGGCACTCGGGCAGCGGTGTTATTTAGTGCGATTTTAGGCTTCTTTTTGAATTATTTATTTTGTTTTGTTCACCCAAAAGGCTTGGCGGTGCATGATTTATTATCAAACACGGTCACAGTGCGTATTCCGAAAGTCCAGCATAAAAGCGTGATGGCGTCCTTATTTGGGCGTAAATGATGGCGTGACTTTTGTGTGATTTAAGAACCGCTTTGTGCGGTTTTTTGTGGGTTTTTTTGGGTGGGTTTGACATAAAACAAGTCAATGAGGCATCGTGCTGCTCGTATAGACTGTAATTTATGGCAAATTAAATCCAAAATGCACCCCATTCAGTTTTCTGTTTGTGGTGGGCTTGGTCAAATCATGCCCGAAGGCAAGCTTAAGGGCGAGCGGTTTTAGTGGCTTTTGAAGTTAAATTACTATATCTTAAAATCATACAAGCCGCCATTTGCCTTGAAGTCATGGTTTTAATAAAGTGGCTTTTATATGGCTTAAAGCGTGTCAAAAGCCGCTGCTCGGGTTTAAATAGACTTCCTGCAAAACTAGGTTTTTTCGTTCGCTCTTAAGCTATGCCTTCGGGTGGCAAAAAACAGTGGCGGTTCGACAAGCTCACTTT
>JAUNEE010000035.1 GCA_030525705.1 Moraxella sp. | reverse complement strand
TAATGACAGTTTTAAAAACCGTCAAGCCGTCAAAGACTTAAAGAAAATGTACCGTCAATTAAAAGAGAAAGCGGATTTAACCAATCCAATCCATCAAGCGATTTTTGGTTTAGAAGATGAGACTTCTGGTATCGCTGAACTGGTGGCTTATGGTATGACAGATTCTGCGATTGCTAAATTTATTGAACAAAACTTAGACTTAGAACAGGCTAAGATTAAATCAAAAGGTGTGGGTAGTAAGTTTAAGCAATTTTTAATGGCGGTTGCCAATGCTCTTGGTTTTATCAATGGGGGTATGAGTTATAAAACTTTCGTGGATAAAGTAAACCAAGTCATCACCCTGAACGAGGATAATAATCCAGACCCAAATAATCCGCCTAAAAAACCTAAGTTAAACAGTACCGCATTAGGACAACGAAAAGGATTATTTAATTTGCCTGATATTCCTGTAACAAACATTAAAGCCAAAGCACTTGGCTTTAATGATACCAAACAACTGGCTGATGAAATTTTACGCCAAATACAGCATTCTAATGGGCTTATCAATGATGATACGGGTTGGACATTGACGGTAGGTAAAAAAGACCGTAAAAAGATGGGTAACAATAAAGCGTTATCTCATCAAACCAGTCAAAGTATTCAAGGGATAGAACAGTTGGTTAAAAATGCTATCGTTGCAGAAACACATAGTGATGATAAGCATAATAATGAAAGGGTGGTAACTATTCATCGTTTATACGCCCCTGTAATAATTGATGAGCAGTTATACCGTGTCAAATTGACCGTTAAGGACTATGTGTTAAATGATGGGCAGGAAAGAAAAAATCTCCACGCCATTGAAGCAGTGGAGATAGAAAACTCTCTGCTGGGAACAGTACCACCCGATGAAAAACAAGGGGTAGCTCAACCAACCACAGAGAGTAAAATAAGTATAGCAAATCTATTGCAAGGTGTCAATCGTGATGGTGATGGTAAACCTTTTGAAAAAGAAACCTTACCGACACTCTACTCAACCAAAGAACCTACAATACAAGAAAGCATTAAAAAAGAAGTGGATAAAAAATCCATCTCTGAGTTAATCAAAGATGTAGATAAAGGAGATATATCTGATGACTTTAATCAGCATCTGGATAACCTTGCGGATACTTTGATTAAAAATTTCTACAATGACACACAAAAGAATGCTCTTAAAAAAGATGGGTCATTGAAGAAAATTAAAGTCAAAGAGTATCAAAGCTCACAAAAAGAAAGTGTGATGTTTAATGCTTTGTATGAAGTGCTTGATATGATGATGGCAGATAATGCAGGAACACAAGCGGTAAACCAAGTAAATAAACTCTACCGTAATGCAAAAGCACAGTATAAAACGGTAGAAGCGTTATTTACAGACTATCACACTTTAAATGAAGTGGAACAACAAAAAGCTAAGCGTATTTTTAATACCGTCTTTAATAACAAAAATAATGTCAATGCTGCGGCAGTATTTATGGCGATGGCTTTAACTAATGAACGCTTTGCAACGGCATTAAATAAAGGCAAAGTCAGCCGTAAACAAGAAAGTGAGGGTTGGTTTGATAAGGCAATGAAAACCTTAGAAACACTTTGGGATATTATTACTAACAAATATTACACAAAGAATGCAAAAACTAACCTGCAAGAAATTTATAAATATACCGCAGCGATGGCTAAAATGGAAAACCAGTTAAAAACTGGAGAAGTTAATAGGCTAATGCGTGCCTATGAACTGGGATATAATTCTGTGGGAATGGTATTCTCTGTACCGTTTGCTGGTTTAAAAATTACCAATAACTATTTAGCCAATTCTAATATCCCTGTTTTAAATAACTTAGCTTCTGCGATTAAAGGGTTTGCTAATGCTCATAACGAGAGTGTTGTGTATGCCTTAGATAAGTTAAATAATATTCCAAAAGGAGAATTACATAATCACGCACAAGAGTTAATGAATGAATTAACCCATCATCAAGATACTGGGGTATGGATTGATAGACTAACTCGTATCACTCAGTACTTTGCTAAACTGCGTGAACAATCTAGTACCGCTACCAAAAAACTTTTAACAGAAAGTTTTAATGAACTGTCCAAGCAAGAAAGAACTACGCTAACTTATGCTGTGTTAAAAACAGATATGGCAAGTTTACTTGGTAATGGGTATAGCCCTAAACAAATCCTAATGCTGTTTGATAAAAGCAAACGCCAAAAAGAAATGGATAAATTAGAAAACCAATTAAGTACGCTTATCACAGATACCAAGCAATATAAAGATATGCTTCATCAAATTCATAACTTGGGGTATTATCTGGCAACTGGGATTAGTGCTGCTAGTCTGCATAAAAATTCACAAATGATTGCCCAATCTTTTGGGACAAAATGGGAACAAGAATTAAATACCGATGTCTTAAAAGTGGTAGATACCTTGGTTTCATTAAATGCCTTAGAATTTACCAAACAAGATAAACTAAGTGGATTAGATAGGCTATTGCAAAATGAACCAGACGGTATGAAAGTACTGTTAGAACAAGCCTACGCAATGAGTAAACAATCCAAAGAAGAATTTAAAGGCAATCCTTTAAACTATCAAAAAGGCTATATTCCGCAAATTAACAATCCTTATGTTAAAGTGATTTGGGCAATACCCAGTGAGGTAGAAAAATACAAAACAAGGGGATTTTATATTGTAGAAGAGTTGCCCCAAGATACTCTGGATAAAACAGATAAGCGTATTATGATGTACCACCCCAATTATACGGTAGCCAACTATGTTTCTGGGGCATTGGATATGTTAGATAGCCACGCTAGGGGTACGATTATTTATGATAATCTTAATAACCCTACTGACCTATCTCGTATCGCACAATCTCGTTTAAACCAAAGATATAGACGAGCGAGTAGCAAACCCGTAAGAGGAGAACCGCCTATTACCGCACACGCTATGATAGCGACTTATGGGACAGATGGCGAAGTGCTAAACTATAAATATGAAATGCAAGACAATACTCGTGATGAACTCTTAGAGCGTAATTTAGATGCCATTGAGCTTATGGGAACACTCTCAGGACAATTAACCTATCGTCCATTAATTCGTAAACAGCAACAAGAAGTCGCAAAAGTAATGATTAAAGATGCTACGGATAATTTAAAATATAATCCATCTGCATTTACTTTCTTGGATTTTGAAAGCAAAGACCCTAAGATTGTGGAAATGATTCGTTTATTACCCCACGAAACTTATACAGCACTAAGACAGCATTATGGTAATAGCCCAATTCCAGTGAGAAAAGGTGCATTTAATGCCTTGTTTGGTTTTAAGGCGTATACCATTGCCAATATCTTTGATAAGATTGAGGACGGTCAAAAAGCCAATGCGGCAGAACGGTTTATTTACAAAGCATTAACAGGGTTATTTAAATCTAATGCCAGAAGCTATTCAGTACAATTTGAAAAAGCAGTACAAGCATTAGTAGCAATCATCAAAGACTATATCGTTATCCGTAGCGGTGGTGTACTGTTAGGGAATATTTTCTCTAATATGCAACTATTACTCGTTAGAGGGGTTAATCCTTATGAGGTTGTCTCTGGGACTTTATTTGCTTGGCGTAATGGCAAAACTTATTCTAAGTTACAGACTCGTTTAGCAGAGTTAGACACTAAACTAAGAGCAACCAGAGACAATAAGACCATAGGCGAGTTAAAACGAGAAAGACGACAAGTCTTAAAACAGTTAGAACAAAATCCAATGCACCAATTTATGCAAGCTGGATTGCAATCTACCATCGTAGAGGATTTAAACAATGCTGATGCAGTGAAATTTAAATCCAGTCTGGAAAAGATGATTGAAAAGCAAACGGATAAAATTCCTAACCGTTTTAAAAATGCGTTTAATATTGCAACCATTGGTCAAGGTACAGCACTTCATAATTTACTCAGTGAAGCAACTCAGTTTTCAGATTTTAGTGCTAAATATGTACTGGCTAAGCACGAAATGAATAAAGCCATTAAACAAGGTAAAACCAAAGAAGAAGCATTTAATTTAGGTGTTTGGGAAGCTCAAAAGTCTTTTATTAACTATGACATTCCAACTTCTGTGGGATTGGATTATGCTAACCGTATGGGCTTAATGGTGTTTACTAAATTCTTTTTAAGATTCCAACACGCATTGGTTAAAGTCTTTAAAGAGAAACCTGCTCAAACCTTAGTAACTCATTATCTATTTGAAAGTATGGGTCAGCAAGGTATCTTAGAACCCTTTGTATTAAATCGTCTAGGCAATCCAATAGATATGCTGGGTTTACAAGGCATTGATGCCTTTGGGGGAATTGCTACGGTGAATATGGTGTTTTAAAACTAAGAAAGCCAAGGTTAATCCTTGGCTTTTTTTAAATATCCCAAAACTCAATGACATTTTTGCGAGGTCTAGCATTCACGTAGATTTGTAGACTTGCCCAGTTTTTATGTAAAGAACGGGACTGGATTTGGGGAATGGTTAATCCTTGCTCGGCAAAACGAGTGCAAGCTTCATGACGTAAATCATGGAAATGTAAATCACTAATTCCTAATACTTTACAAGCTTCTGTAAACATACGACTTAAGGTCTTGCTGCTGGCAGGAAGAAGTAATGCGTCATCATAATTTTTTAACCATTTCTTTTGGGATAGTCTTACTGCTGGGTCACAGAATAAAGGGATTAGGTTTTTTGCAGGGTCAGAAATATAAAATACTTTATGGTTGCCAAGACTTCCTTTAGGGTTTTTAACATTGTGAAGTTTCCACCAGTCTCCTTCTAAATCTGCTAAACGCAGACGAGTAATTTCATCTTGTCTTCTGGCGGTGTAAATAGCAAACCATATGACAAGGTGCATGGGGATAGCAGCGTCTTGCTCGTTAAATTTTTCAGTAAAATATTGTGTGAGTTTTATAAGTTCCTCGTTTGTGGGCAAGCGGTCACGTTGCTTACTTGCGGTGATTTGTCTGGTGCGAGATAACCCTCTAACGGATTTTTCAAAATCCATAAACGGGACGTCTAAGCCTAAGCTTTCTGCATAGTTTAATAAACCCCGAATTGCCATTAAGTTATTATTTAATGTGGAGGTGCTGATAGGTTTATACCCCTTGTAATCTCCTTTTAGGCGAGCGGTAGCAAACTGGTTAAAATCATGCACAGTCATGCTTTCTACGTTAAGCTCGCCAATAGGCATACGAGATAACATATGAATGGTATGTTTCCAACTGCGGGCAAACTCAGTACCTACTTGCAAATAGCTGTCTGCCAGTTCTTTAAAAGTCATGGACTTTTTAGAGGCTTTTTGTAATAATGATGGGTCAGTCTCAAGCTCCAGTTCTCGTTTTTTTAACCAAGATTTTGCGAGAGCTTTTGTACTGAAAGTGGCAGACTGGCTAAACTTAGTACCATTCTTGTTGATACGAATCTCAGCACGATAACGAAGTGTACCGTCTTTTTGTTTACGTTCACTGATAGTTCCCATGGGCTGTTCCTGATAAGGTTAAGAAGGATTTACGCCATAGATATGTGAAATTTTTATGGCGTAAATAAGGCGTAATTATAAGGCTTAAAACCGCAAAAAACAACCTAAAACAGGGGAAAACAGTGAAAGAGATAATTTTATAAATGCCTTATATATCAAGGGTTTTGGCTTAAATGATTGATTTTACTGAGAATAAGAGAATCTCCGTTGCTCCGATGATTGATTGGACGACCACCCACCAACGCACCTTTGCCCGCCTACTCAATCCCCACATTTATCTATATACCGAGATGATTAGTACGGGGGCGATTTTAAAGGGCGACACCGCTCATCATCTTAGATTTTTTGACAATGAACCGCCTGTGGTCTTACAGCTTGGGGGTAGTAATCCTTCCGAGCTTGCCCAGTGTGCCAAACTCGCCCAAGAGTACGGCTATACCGAGATAAATTTAAATGTCGGCTGTCCGTCCGACCGTGTGCAGTTTAATAAAATTGGGGCGTGCCTGATGGCAGAGCCTGCTCTTGTGGCGGACTGTATCAAGGCGATGAAAGATAATTGCGACTTGCCCATTACCGTCAAGCACAGGATTGGCATTGATAATTTTGAAAGTTATGAGTTTATGCGGGAGTTTGTGGGGACGGTGGCAGAGACTGGCTGTACGCACTTTATTGTTCACGCCCGCATCGCCATTTTAAACGGTCTATCGCCCAAAGAAAACCGTGAAATTCCGCCCCTACGCTATGACGATGTCTATCGCCTAAAACAAGAATTTTCTCATCTTTTTATAGAAATTAACGGCGGCATTAAAACCCTTGATGAAATCAAAACGCACCTAAATCAAGTGGACGGCGTGATGATTGGGCGAGAAGCCTACCACAGTCCCATGCTTTTGGGGCAGTGCAATGAACTTTGGGGCGAGAGCGTGCCGACGCATAGCCAAATTTTTGAGAAACTACTGATTTTATTAGAAAATTTTGAAAAAACAGGCGTGCCTTTGACTTTGGTAATGCGGCATTATTTGGGACTGTTTCAAGGCTTGATAGGTGCTCGCAAATGGCGACAAGTATTAAGCGGTCAAAAATCTTTGACTTTATCGCAGGTGGAGCAGGCAGGCAGGCAGGTACTGCTTGAGAATGGACTATGATAAAAAAGCCCTTGACATAACCAAGGGCTTTTTATTTAGCTTAATGCTAGTGGAGGGGCGCTAAGTCCTTGTTTGGCATAAAATTCTGTCACAAACGCGTCAAAGCGGTCTTCTTCGATGGCGTGTCTGATGCCTGACATGAGATTTTGGTAGAAACGCAGGTTGTGAATCGTGCCAAGCTGTGCCGAGAGCATTTCGCCGCATTTATGTAGGTGGTGTAAATAAGCACGGCTAAAGTTCTGGCAGGTGTAGCAGTCGCATTCTGCGTCCAGCGGGCTTGTATCGTGGCGATGGACGGCATTTTTGATTTTTACTGCACCTGTGCTGGTGAAATAATGTCCATTTCTGGCGTTTCGGGTGGGCATGACGCAGTCGAACATATCCACACCACGGCGTACCGCTTCCACGATGTCAGCAGGTGTGCCGACCCCCATAAGATAGCGAGGTTTATCGGAGGGCATGAGATGGGGTAGGTAGTTTAAGACGCTGATCATTTCTTCTTTGGGTTCGCCCACGGACAGCCCGCCGATGGCATAGCCGTCAAAGGGCATGGTTAATAAGCCTGTCAATGACTTTTCACGCAGTTCACGGTACATTGAACCTTGAATGATGCCGAATAGGGCGTTTTTGTTGCCCAGTTTTGCGTGTTCATTGATACAGCGTTCACCCCAGCGTAGCGACAACTCAAGCGACTTATCCGCCTCGCTATAAGTGGCAGGATAGGGCGTGCATTCATCGAATTGCATGACGATGTCGGAGTTTAGGGAATGCTGAATTTGCATGGAAATTTCAGGCGACAAAAACACCTTTGCACCGTCAATGGGCGAGCGAAACGTCACGCCCTCTTCTTTGATTTTTCTCATTGCACCCAAGCTGAACACCTGAAAGCCGCCTGAGTCGGTCAAAATCGGCTTATCCCAGCCGATAAATTCATGCAAGCCCCCAAAAGCGTCAATCACGCTGGTGGTGGGACGTAACCATAGGTGAAAGGTATTGCCAAGAATAATATCCGCACCGATGGCGTGAATGTCTCGAGGTAGCATACCTTTTACCGTGCCATAAGTGCCAACCGGCATAAATGCAGGGGTCTGGACGTCTCCGTGAGCCAGATGAACAGTGCCACGGCGAGCACGACTTTCGCCTGTGGCGTTTTTGTGTAGGGTGAATTTCATAGAGGGTCTATTTTAGGTGTTTGTTTAAAAAATGACTGGCAAGCGGTACAATCATTGATAAAAATAAGACTTATGGCTGTGCTTTTTTAAGTATGTTAAGCATCACAATGTATGACTTTTTGCTTTAAAAAAAGCGTTGGCTTTATGAGCTTGACGCCTAAGGCTTATTTTATGAGCTTGCCAAGCGTTTATTATACCACAGCTGCTGCAGGCTTTTCTAAAAACATCGCATCGCCATAACTAAAAAAGCGGTACTCGTTTTTAATGGCGTGTTGATAAGCATTTTTTATGACGGAAGTTCCAGAAAAAGCAGAAACCAGCATTAAAAGCGTGGATTTTGGTAAATGAAAATTCGTGATGAGTGCATCGACCACCCCGAAGCGATAGGGCGGATAGATAAAAATGTTCGTATCGCCCGCCCAAGCCGATACATCGGGCGTGTCTTTGGTTGTGGTTTTTTGAAAGGCGGTTTCAAGCACCCGAGTTACGGTTGTGCCAACGGCGATGATGCGTCCGCCATTTTTTCGGGCGCGATTGATACGCTCGGCGGTTGCTGCTGGGAGTTCGCCGTATTCTGTGTGCATTTTATGGGCGGTGATGTCGTCCGTTTTGACGGGAGCAAAAGTACCTGCACCCACGTGCAAAGTCACAAAAGCGATGTCCACACCTTTTTCTTTGAGTGCGTTTAGGAGTGCCTCATCGAAATGCAGGCTTGCGGTGGGTGCGGCAACGCTGGCGCTTTTGGTCGGGTCAAAAAACACCGTCTGGTAGCGGGTGTCGTCCGTGTCGTCAGCTTGACGCTCAAAATATGGCGGAATGGGCAACTCACCGTGCTGTTCTAGGGCGGGCAAGATGGGCTGGTTGAAGCTTAAAATGAACAGATTGTCCATGCGTCCTTGCATGGTGGCAATGATGTCACCGCCTGCCAAATGGAGCATTTGTCCCACTTTTGGACTACGGCTAGAACGCACATGGCACAGGGCGGTGTTTTTTTGGCTGTCATCATCGGGTAAAATCCGCTCGACCAGCACCTCCACCGCACCACCACTTTCTTTTTGTCCAAAGAGGCGTGCTTTCATGACTTTGGTGTCATTTAATACCAACAAATCCCCTGTGTTTAATAAATCCAGCAATTCTGTAAATTGACGGTCATTTGCCGTGCCTATTTTGTCAATGTGTAAAAGGCGTGAGGACGAGCGATTCTCTAAAGGATAACGAGCAATCAGTGCGTCAGGTAAGTCATAATCAAAGTCGGTGATTTGCATGGTTTTTAAGGATAAAGTTGTGTGATTAGTTGTTGACAAAATCCACCGCTAGGGTGTTTTTAGGTGGAATTCGGCGTGTTTTACGAGGGATTGATAATCACTCAAACCACCATGAACGCCACCACGAGCAAGACTTTCCTCAAGTAAATCGGTCAGTCCCTAAAGGGCTTTTTTCTCGGTATTGTTAAGATTTGGGTGATTGTTTAGGTCGGAAAAATGCGTGCTGAATGTTTCCCACATAAAAAGCGTCTGCCCAAGGGTCATCGGTGCGGCGATGTGCGTGGATAAATCAATGGGCGGTGCGTTTTCGGTCATGTGCTTGATTCATCTTTTGGGAAGGGGCGTAATTTGTCCGCTTCAATCCATGCTTGCACCCACTCATCAGGCGGTAGGCTAACGTTATCATAACCCAAGGCGGTTAAGACGGTTTTGGTGTCGATGGTTCTGCCTGTTTTTATGTTGGTGACGCCTGCTCGGATTAGGGCGCTGCAGGTGGCTTTGCCTTTGACCCACATACTTTGTTCAATGTAGAACCAACGCTCATCAACAGCAGCGATGCGTGTTTTTATGGTGACTTGGTTTAACAGGCGGACACGTTTTCTGTACTGAATGGTGCTGCCTGCTACCACCAGTCCCCAGCGGTGCTTGATGAGTTTTGTGCCAAGCCCAGAACGAATGGCGAAATCGGTTCTGCCTAGGTCAAACAGGGTAAAAATCCGCCCGTTGTTCATCTCGAAGAAGTTGTCGATGTCGTTGATGTTGGCGGTGAGCTTAAGCTCGCTGGTATCAGTTAGGGCAAGCGTATCGCCTTTTTTATACTCTAGGCTACTTTTTGCGATGGTTTTGGCGAGGCGTAAAAACGGATACATGATTTTTCCAAGCTTGGGCGGTAGGTGAAAACAGCCCATCATTATAGCAAGCTCGCCGCATAAGGACAAGCGTCAACGCCTTATTAAAGGGATAACTGGCGGTGATTTTTTGTTAAAGTGTGGGGCGTGTGAGGGTTTTTGGTGTTTTGTGTGTTTGTGGGTTTTTTTATGAATGTGGATTTTTTTGTTGCGGCGTTTTGCAGGAATTTTATTTATTTTTTGTAATTCTTGCCAAGATGGTTTAAGATAAGCGATTTTTTAAGACCAGTGAGGGAAAGTGATGAACGCTGTGTTGTTGTCAGTGGTGGTCATGCTTGGGCTGTCGTTGTCTCGGGTGAATGTGGTGCTAAGCCTGCTCATCGGGGCGATGGTCGGGGGCGTGATTGCAGGAATGCCGTTAAAAGAAACGCTCGAAGCCTTTGAAAAGGGCATGGCAGGCGGTGCGTCTATTGCTTTGTCTTATGCTATTTTAGGGGCGTTTGCCATGGCGATTGCGGAGTCTGGCTTGCCGAAGCTTTTGGCGAAAAAGGCGGTTTTAGCCATTGATAAGCAGGGGCTGGGTGTGTCCTTAAAGTATGGGCTGTTTTTACTTTTGGGGCTTTTGGCGATGGCAAGTCAGAACATCGTGCCGATTCATATTGCCTTTATTCCGCTTATCGTGCCACCTTTGCTTTTGGTTTTTGACCGTTTACGGGTGGATAGACGGGCGATTGCGTGCGTTTTGACCTTTGGGCTGGTGAATACTTATATGTTTATCCCTTATGGTTTTGGGGATATTTTCCTAAATCAAATCATCTTAGGGAGCATAAAAGATGCGGGCGTGACGGTGGAAAATCTGTCAATAATGCGTACCATGGCGATTCCTGCTTTGGGTATGCTACTTGGGCTTTTGTGTGCGTTGTTTTTTAGTTATCGTAAGCCCCGCACCTACCAAAGCCGCACAGTGACGCACGATATGCCCGCCAGCGAGCCAAGCCAAAACGATGCGGACATTCCTATCTTTGGGCTGTGGGTGAGTTTATTTGCGATTGTGCTGGCATTCGTGGTGCAGCTTTTGACGTCTTCTTTACTCATCGGGGCGGCGGTGGGTTTCGGCGTGTTTATGGTGACGGGCGTGGTTAAATGGCACAAGGCGGACACGGTGTTCGGTGAGGGCATTAAGATGATGGCGATGATTGGCTTTATCATGATTTGTGCACAGGGTTTTGCTGAGGTGATGCGTGCCACAGGGCAAATTGACGGGCTGGTGACGTGGGCGGTGACGGTGTTCGATGGTCAAAAGTCCTTGGCGGTGCTGGCGATGCTGTTTGTGGGACTGCTGGTGACGATGGGCATTGGTTCATCTTTTTCTACCGTGCCGATTTTGGCGGCGATTTATGTGCCTTTATGCGTTGCCTTGGGCTTGTCTGTGCCTGCGACTGTCGCATTGGTGGCGGTGTCAGGGGTGCTTGGGGACGCAGGTTCGCCCGCTTCGGACAGTACGCTGGGTCCGACCATGGGTCTAAATGCGGACGGACAGCACGACCACATTAAAGATACAGTGATTCCAACATTCATTCACTATAATATTCCGTTGATTGTGTTTGGCTGGCTGGCGGTGATGATGCTGTAATACCTTAAAAAATAACCCCTTTGTTTTATGGCAAGGGGGTTATTTTTTGGCCAGGTTTTTTACAGGGTTTTATTCGCTTTTTTTATAAAACTTAACATCAAGGTGTGCGATTTTTGGCGGATTTGTAAGCCTACCATGAGGTTTCTTGCCTTTTTTGGTGGGTTTATGATGGTTTGTGGGCGAGCGGATATTCTGGCGTTGGGAGGCTGTGATGGCGTTTAAGTTTTAAAGCTGCCTTTGTCGCTAATTACCCAATCCATACGCACATCCCAAGGATTTTTCGGGAGGGTGTCTGTCACTTGAAATTCATAGCACCAGCCGATTTTTATGCCTTGAAAGTTCGCCAAGGTATAATCATAAAAACCGCCGCCCATGCCCGTTCTTATGCCTGCTTTTGAGACAGCAACCAAGGGACAAAAACAAGCATCCAAGGCTTCGGCAGAGACGATTTTTCTGCTAACAGGCTCGTTCATGCCAAGGCGGTGGCGTTTTTTTGTTAGGCTGTATTGGTAGTAGCGATCGCTGTGTTTTGGGAAAATCGGGGCAAAACGCAGCTTTCTACCAAAGACCACCGGCAAATAAGGCGTATATCCATGGCGAATGCACCAGCGGACGAGCGGGTGGGTGGGTAGCTCGCCGAAGTCGTCTGCATAAATGCCAATTTTGGCGTTTTTTGGTAGCAGTTTTGATAATTTTGGCAAAGATAGGGCGGCACGGGTGGCGCTGCGCTGTCTTTGGCGTGGGCTTAGGGTGCGTCTTTTTTTTGTGAGGGTTTTGCGGTTGGTCATGGCGTGATTGATGGGTTAAGAAGTGTATGAGTATAACCAAAGGTGTGGCATTTGGCAAAGGCTTTATGGGTGGGGATTTTTGTGATTTTTTGTTGGCGGCTTTGATGGGTGTGAGACTTGGTGAGATTGGCTTGATAATTGTGTGATTTTTAGGGATAATGGCAGATTATTCTTGCCCGTTTTTTAGGGTTATTTTCAGCGTCCATGTTATGTCACACCCTATGCCAAACGCCTCATCGCCCACAGAATCAAGCCCAAAAAAATCCCCCACGCCAAAAAAACCAAGGCACAGCCCAGAAGAGGCACGTGCCATAGATTTTTTAAAGAGCGTCACCGCCCCTTATAAGAAAAAAATGTACCAAGCATGGGGCTTGGATGTTCTATCGGTTGGGGTTTTGGTGGGGCAGATGGCACTGTTGGCACAGATTTTTTCTAAGCTGTTAACGGCAGAATTTACAGGCGTGCTGTCGCCTGAGTTCGCCAAGTCGGTGCTGTGGGCGTCTTTGCCCTATCTGATTTTATGCTTGATTTTACGTATGGGGCTGTCGCTTGTGCGGGATAAGTGGCTGTTTTCTTTGGGGGTGTCCTTGGCGGGGGAGGTTCGGCATTCGGCACTGGCGGCACTGGCGGCACATGGTGTGACAAAAAGCCGCTTCGGGCAGGACGGGGCGATTGCCAGCTTAATCGGACATGAGCCAGACGCCTTGGTGGGCTATGTGCGGTTTTATGTCCAAAAACTGACCGCAGTGAGTACGCCGTTTATCATTCTTTTGGCGGTGGCAAGTCAAAATGTCATATCAGCGGTGATTTTATTTTTGACTGCACCGCTGGTGCCGATATTTATGGCGATTATCGGACGGGCAACCGCCAAAAAAAGCCGTGAACAAATGGATGCCATGGCAAGACTGTCTGGGCGGTTTTTGGACTGGCTGCGGGGAGTGAATACCTTGGTGCGGCTTTTGGCGGTCGGTGTGGCGGCTCGTGACATTGAAATGGCGGCGACAGACTACCAAAAACGTACCATGAGCGTTTTAAAGGTGGCGTTTTTAAATGGGGCGGTGCTTGAGTTTTTGTCGGCGTTGTCGATTGCACTTGTGGCGGTGTATCTGGGCTTTGGGTTGATGGGGGTTTTGCCGTGGGCGAGTGGCACGGTGATTAGCAGTTATTTTAGTGCTTTGTTTATTTTATTGTTAGTGCCTGAATTTTATGCGCCTTTAAGACGGCTGGGTGCGGAATATCATGCCAAGGCCACTGCCACCGCTGCTGCCACTGCCTTGGCCCCATTCATCGACTCTGCTAAAAAAAATCCTGCCACAGCGTCTACATTGTCCGATTTTGGGGTGTCGCTTGCCGATGTGTCTGTGGTCGGTGATGATGGTAGGGTTAGGCTGTCCCCCGTCAGTTTGACGGTGAATGCAGGGCAAAGGGTGGCGGTGCTTGGGCAGTCAGGTGCAGGCAAGTCAACCTTGCTGTCTGTGCTTTTGGGGTTTAGTGCTTATCAGGGCGTGGCACGGATTGGTGGATTTGAGATAAAAGATTTGGACGCCCAAAGCCTGCATTCGCACATCGGTTATTTACCGCAGACGCCTGCGTTGTTGCCTTTGAGTATCGCTGAAAATCTTCGTTTGGCTAAGCCTGCTGCCCGTGATGATGAGCTGAATCTGGTATTAGAAAAAGTGGGGCTATTGCCTTTAATTTCTGCTTTGCCAAACGGAATAAATACACGGCTTAGTGAGCGAGGGGGCGGTCTGTCAGGCGGTCAAGCCCAAAGATTGGCACTGGCACAGCTTTTACTGCAGGACGCTAAGATTTGGCTGCTTGATGAGCCAACGGAACATCTGGACGAAGAAACCAAGGTGGCGATGGCGGCATTGATAGAGCAGCTTAGCCGTGGCAAAACGCTGTTTTGGGTGACGCATGATGAGCCTGCGACTTGGCTGGAGGGTGTGTACAGATTGGAGTCATCTTTTGGGGGTGGGGCATGAAAAAAAGAGAATTTCGTCTGTCTATGCTGATTTTACCCATCATCGGGCAGTGGCTTTTGGTGTGGTTACTTGGCATTGTCACGGCGGTGTCGGTCATCGGGCTTTTGATGGTGTCGGGGTGGTTTCTTACCATGGCGGCACTGTCAGGGCTTGTGCTGGCAGGGTCGCACGCCTTTAATTATTTGGCACCGTCCGCATTGATTAGAACCTTTGCGATTAGCCGTACGGCTGCCCGTTATGGCGATTTGATGGTTTCGCATCACGCCATTTTCGAGCTGTTAAAACAGCTGCGGGTACGGTTTTTTACTTGGTTTTCAGAGCTAAAAACACACGAACGCACCACGCTTGGAGCAGCAAAAGCTCAGCACAGGCTGGTCAGCGATATTGACACTTTAAGCGAGTTCGGGCTACGCTTTGTCTCGCCTTGGGTGGTGGGCGTGGTGGTGATGGCGGTATTTTTTGGGTTGTTGTCGTTTTGGTTAAGTGCGTGGCTTGGGCTGTTTTTCTTGGTATTTGTGGTGATGACAGTTGCCTTTATTATTTATGTCAAACCCATCATCGCTAGCCAAAGTCAGCTGCATGAACAGCGAACGCTTGGGCTTTTATACAGTCTACCTGCTTTGACACAGCTTCTGCTTTGGCGGACGTGGCAGGGGCGTGCTGAGGCGTTTTTGGCGGACGATGCAGCATGGGAGGATGGCCAAAGAAAGGCGTATCAGCTGAAGCTTTTGGCGACTTTTTTAGGGCAGTTGATTTTGCTTGGACTGCTCGTGGCGGTGCTGTTGCTTGGTGTGGAGAAGCTTGGTACGGGTACGGCTTTTAGCGTGGCGTGGCTTTTGGCGATGGC
>JAUNEE010000034.1 GCA_030525705.1 Moraxella sp. | reverse complement strand
TGAGACCATTCGTCATGGTCGTGCAGGGGTAATGCCCGCATGGCAAAACCGTCTGGGCAACGAACGTATCATGTTGTTGGCAGCTTACGTCAAGTCACTTTCACAAAATCCTGAAGCCCAGTAAGTATTTTAAGTGAAATAGACTAAATAAAAAACCACCAAGTGCGAACCGTGCTTGGTGGTTTTTTTGTCGTCTGGGCTGCTTGGTTTTATTCTCGGTATTTTTTAAGGTTCATATTTAGACTGTCAAGGGTTATCTTGGAAAATAAATTGAAGCCAAATATCTTGAATAAAAAAAGAAAAAGCCAGCGGTCTGACTTTTTCTTGGCAGGTCTTTTGGGTTTGTTGTGAAAGCAGCGAGCGTTATCTTTCTAGGTACTGAAGCTTGTCTGCTACACCGTCCCATGCTTTGTGGTCAGGCAGCGGGTCTTTACGCTCGGTGATGTTCGGCCAGACAGCGGACAGCTCTTCATTTAAGGCGATGAACGTTTCTTGACCTGCTGGGATTTCATCTTCTGAGAAGATGGCGTTGGCAGGGCATTCAGGTTCACACAAAGCACAGTCGATGCACTCATCAGGATTGATGACCAAAAAATTCGGACCTTCATAAAAGCAGTCTACAGGGCAGACTTCTACACAGTCGGTGTATTTACAGCGGATACAGTTATCGGTTACAACAAAGGTCATGGATTTCCCCTAAAAAATGGCTTTACCAAAAGGCATGGCTTGCAAATGGCTTATTTTATACGTTTTGGGGGATTTTCTCAAATAAAACCCTAAAATTTTTTTGTATATTTTTTCCATACACTTATTCTAATATGGAATAATTAAAAAGGCAATATAAAAGCTCCGATGATGGTTGCCATCGGAGCTTTTAGGTTAGTGCAAGTGTTTAATTTGAGTTGGTTTGGCGAGGTGCGGGGGCTTGTTGTAGTTTTTTCGCCAAAGTGTAGCACTCGTCAATGTGATTAAAAGCGATTTTCTTAAAAATCATGTAGCTCATGGTGGCTGCTACCACGGTGCCGCCCATTGGGATATATTTAGTGACTTGCTTGCTGATGACACGACCGCCAAAGCCTTGGAAGGTTTTTTTGGCGATACCACGAGCTGCCACTAAGCCACCGAACGACAGTACGCTGTTTTTGAAAGAGTCGAAGCGGGCATCTTTACTGTCAAGCTGGGCGGCGTCTGCTTTTTTTTCAATCAAGCCAAAACGCTCGCTAATTTCAGGCAAAAGCTTGGTTAACAGACCTGCGTCCACCGCCACGTCTAAAAATGGCACAGGAATGGTGGCAATGCCTGCAGAGACCTTGGCGCGGGATTTTACCAGCTCTTGGCATTCACGGCGGATTTTTTCCAAATCAAGGCTTGGGTCAACATAAGTGGCGGTTGGGGTGGGGGTGCTGTTTAGGTTCATACAAGTCTCCAATTTGAATTTATAGATTAAAGTTACTAGGCTTATTGTAGCGGAATTTAACAACTCATCAAGCAGTTTATTGCTACCGCTTTGTGATTATTATGTAACCAAATATTATGAAGCCTTGTGGTGGACTGTGAGGCAGAAGTTGTGAAAAACGCACAAAAAACTGACGAAAATGGCTTGATAAACTTGTAAAAATAGCCATAATGGGCGTAATATTTTGGGCGGAACTTTTTAAGCGACCTTTTATGACTCTATCTTTACAGCCATATGTCACACACACGGATTTTAGTCAGCTTGCAGATACGCTGGGCAGTCAGACGCTTGCACGTATTTTGGCGGGGCGTGGGGTGAAAAGTGCCGATGAGCTTGAGCTGTTTGTATCGGGGCTTTTGGCGGCAGAGGGGCTTTTGGGGTTGTCCATGGCGGTGGCGGTGATTGATGAAGCCATTGATGCAGGGTCTGCCATCTTGGTGGTGGGGGATTTTGACTGTGATGGGGCGACCAGTACCGCTTTGGTGGTGCGTATCCTACGGGAGATGGGGGCGGTGGTGGATTTTTTAGTGCCTGACCGCTTTGTTTTTGGCTATGGACTGACGCCAAAATTGGTTCACCATGCCAAAGAGACGCATAATCTAGATTTGATTATCACCGTGGATAATGGCATTTCTAGTCATGAGGGTGTGGCGGTTGCCAATTCACTTGGCATTCAGGTGGTGATTACCGACCATCATTTGACCACGGAAAAAAATCCTGACGCTTCTGCGGTGGTGAATCCCAATCAGTTAGGCTGTACCTTTGCCAGTAAATCCTTGGTGGGGGTGGGCGTGGCGTTTTATGTGATGGGGGCGCTTGCCAAGTCTCGCCGCCTTGCAGGAAAATCCACAGCGATGGTGAGTCGTTATCTGGATTTGGTGGCGTTAGGGACGGTGGCAGATGTCGGGGTATTGGATAAAAATAACCGCATTTTGGTGGCGTATGGTTTAGAAAAAATCAAAAAAGGCGACTGCGTGGCAGGGATTTTGGCGATTTTAAACCAAGCAGGACGTGAAGCCTACCAGATTACCCAAGATGATTTCGGCTTTGTGATTGCCCCACGTATCAATGCGGCTGGGCGTATGGATAATATGCGTGTGGGCGTAGAGTGTCTTTTAGCCGATGATTGGCGTGAGGCGGATAAGTATGCTTACGAGTTAAACCGCTTGAATATCGAGCGTAGAAGCGTAGAACAGGCAATGAAGCAGACCGCAGAAGAGATGCTAGATGGTCTGTCGTTTGTCACAAATGAGACAGGTGCGGAAAAAAAACGTGCGGTGATTTTATATGATGACAGCTGGCATCAGGGCGTTATCGGTATCGTGGCAGGGCGGATTAAGGAGCGACTGTATGTCCCGACGTTGATTTTTGCTCCGAATAACCCTGATGAGACAGGTGATGAGGATTTTATTAAGGCGTCCGCCCGCTCCATCGCAGGGGTGCATATCAGAGATGCCATTTTAAAGGTGGCAGAAAAGTACCCTGATTTGATTTGTCATTTTGGGGGTCATGCGATGGCGGCAGGCTTAACCTTATATAAAAAGAATTTTGAGAAATTCTGCACAGCGTTTCATGAGGTGATGGCGGATTATCCTGAGTCGGTGTTTTTTGAGAAAAAATTCACCGATGGTGAGCTGCCTGCGACGGAGATTAGTCTTGCTTTTGCTGAGCGTTTAAAAAATCTTACCATCTGGGGGCATGGCTTTATGCGTCCAAGCTTTGATGGGGTATTTGAGGTGCTGTCCGCCAGAGTTTTGAAGGATAAGCATTTAAAACTAAATCTTGTGTTGGCGGGTGTGCAGTATCCCATTGACGCCATTTGGTTTAATTATAAAAAAGAAATGTGGGATTATCGTGCCAGCCGTGTGCATATTTTATACGAACTCGACATCAATGAATGGCAAGGCAACCAAAGCGTACAATTTGTCATCAAAGACTTAGCGGTGGTGGCGGTGGCGTAAGATTTTTTTGGGAAAAAGACACGTTTTATCCCAAAATTTATCAAGATTATGAAAAATCCATGCACAATTTTAAAAAGTGCGGTATGATATGACAATTTTGTCAAGATTTTAATCAATTTTAGTCTTTATCAAGCTTTCTTATGAGCCATCAAACCATTTTTACTTTGCCGAATAATCTGACGATTGCCCGCATTGTGATGATTCCGCTGTTCGTGGCGATTGCTTATTGGCCGCCTGCATTGGGGATTGGCGTTGCCCCCATTCCTGATAATGCCATCGCTCGCCTTGGTATGATGGAATATAGTGACAGTATGCTGCGGCATTTTTTATTGACATTTGTGTTTATTTTAGCGGCGGTGACAGACTGGCTCGATGGTTATTTGGCAAGAAAAATGAACTTATCATCGGCATTTGGACGGTTTTTAGACCCTGTGGCGGACAAGCTCATGGTGGCAGCGGCGTTGATTATTTTAGTGCAATGGCACCCGAACATCGTTATGGCAACGTCTGCCATCGTCATTATTTCCCGTGAGATTGCGGTGTCGGCACTGCGTGAGTGGATGGCGGAGCTTGGTAACCGTACCAGCGTGGCGGTGTCTTATGTCGGCAAATTAAAAACCACCTTTCAGATGGTAGCGATTAGCGTGCTGCTTTTAAACTGGCAAATGCTAGAAACCATCGGTTATGTTTTGATGGTGATGGCGGTGATTTTGACTTTGTGGTCGATGATGATTTATCTAAAAGCGGCATGGCCGTATCTGAAACAGTCGTAAGGCGTTGTCACAAAGACGGTAGGTTCGGGAGTGGTTGGCAAGTTTTGCCAAAATTGTTACAAAAAGTGTTACATTTGCGTGGGGTTGGTTGCAAATTTCAACTGTTCTCTTTGGGCGTTGTTTGGCAAAATTAACGCAAGCTTGGTCGCTGGGCTAATTGACTTGATTGACCTGATTTTTTTTATTTTATTAAGGAGTTGTTATGCGTTATTTGACAAACATTGCCCCTGTGGCACTCGTGGGTGTGGCTATGATGGCAAGTGGACAAGCTTATGCCAATCCAACCGCCAACTTAAATAAGCTACTCACCAACGTCAAGTCTATGACGGCGGATTTCAACCAAACCACCAAGGGCGGTGCCAAACAAACCACGTTTAGTGGTAGCATGAGCGTCCAACGCCCAAATCAGTTCTACTGGGAAACCAAATCCCCATCTGAGCAGCTCATTGTCGCCAATGGCAATACTTTGTGGATTTATGACAAAGATTTAGCACAAGCCACCCGTCAGCCCACCAGTAACCAAGTGGGCGATACGCCTGCCTTGCTGTTATCGGGCAACCCAAGTCAAATCGCCCAAAGTTTTAACATTGCTCAGCCCAGTGCAGGCAAGAACTATTATGTTTTGACGCCAAAGTCTGAGAATTCTGGCTTTAGAAATCTATCCATCAGCTTTAATGGTGGACGCCCTGTGATGATGGTGTTAAATGATAATTTAGGGCAGACGACGACCATTCGCTTTAGTAATATCAAGCTAAACCAAAGCATTCCTGCGTCACGCTTTAACTTCACACCACCACAAGGCGTTGATGTGATTAGCCAGTAAGTCAATGCTGTTATAACTAGGATAAAAAATACCGCCTGTGATGGGCGGTATTTTTTATTTTAGCTTAGCTTGAGAGTTTTTCAAGCAGTGCCTCAAGGCTCAGCATGAGTTTTTCGCCAGTGGGGCGGTGAACGTATTCGTATTCATTATTTGCAAGGTTACGCTCTGAAACCACCACACGGTGCGTAATACCGATAAGCTCGCTGTCAGCGAATTTCACTCCTGCACGCTCGTCACGGTCATCAAGTAGCACGTCAACGCCTTTGGTTTTTAGGGTTTGGTACAGTGTTTCGGCGGCTGCTTCGGCTTGTCCGTCCTTTGATTTCATCGGAACAATGACCACATCAAAGGGTGCAATGCTCTCGCCTTGGCTGCCTGTCGTCCAGATGATGCCTTGTGCATCGTGGTTTTGTTCGATACTGGCAGCCACGATACGGCTCACCCCAATGCCATAACAGCCCATCATGAGGGTGACAGGCTTGCCTTCTTTGCCCAGAACCTTACAGCCCAGTGCGTCCGAGTATTTGTCACCCAGCTGGAAAATATGCCCAACCTCAATACCACGCTTGATATGTACTGTGCCTTTGCCGTCAGGTGAGGGGTCGCCTGCCACCACATTACGAATGTCAGCCACACGGTCAATCTTGGCATCACGCTCCCAGTTCACGCCCGTGCTGTGATGATCGGCTTTATTTGCACCAGAGACGAAGTCGGACAATGCTGCTGCTGCACGGTCAACGATGACTGGCATATTTAAATCAAAGACGCCGATGTAGCCTTTGATAAGTCCTGCTTTTTGCATGGCTTCTTCGCTGGCAAGGGTTAGCGGGGCTTTGACTTCGGGCAGTTTTTCGGCTTTAATATCGTTTAATTCATGGTCGCCTCGTAGAATGAGTGCCACCAGCGTAGGCGTGCCATCTTCTTTATCTTCGCCTTCGACTATGAGTGTTTTGACGGTTTTTGATAAAGGTAGACCCAAGTGTGCTGCCACCGCCTCACAGGTGGGCATATTCGGGGTGGGAACGTCTGTTTTTTCTTGGGTGGGGGCGGCACGATTTTCCAAGCTCACCGCTTCAGCAAGTTCAATGTTCGCTGCGAAGTCTGAGCTGTCGCTAAAGACGATGTCATCTTCACCGCTGTCTGCCAGCACGTGAAATTCATGCGAAGCGAAGCCACCGATGGAGCCTGTATCTGCCGCCACGGCACGAAAATTTAGCCCAAGCCGACTAAAAATACGGCTATAGGCGTCATACATATCTTGGTAGGTTTCCGCCAAAGAGTCTTTGTCAATGTGAAAGGAATATGCGTCTTTCATGGTGAATTCACGGGCGCGCATCACCCCGAAGCGAGGGCGAATCTCGTCACGAAACTTGCTTTGGATTTGGTAAAAGCAGACGGGCAGTTGTTTGTAGCTGGCAAGCTCGCTTTTGGCGATGTCAGTGATGACTTCTTCATGTGTCGGGCCAAGCACGAAGTCACGTTGATGGCGGTCTTTGAAACGTAACAGCTCAGGACCATAGGCCGAAAAACGCCCCGATTGTTGCCATAGCTCGGCAGGCTGGGTCATTGGCATGAGTAGTTCTTGTGAGCTGATGGCGTCCATTTCTTCACGCACAATGCGTTCAACTTTTTTTAGGACTTTTAGTCCCATGGGCATCCAGACGTACAGTCCTGACGCAAGTTTTTTAATCAATCCTGCACGCACCATGAGCTGACTTGAGATGACATCAGCGTCACTTGGTGTCTCTTTTTGAGTTGCAATTAAAAATTGACTGGCTTTCATAAAATTCCCGCTTAAAAAAGAAAAAATTTACCAAATGTCGCCACAGTTTAACACAAACCAATC
This sequence comes from Moraxella sp., assembly GCA_030525705.1. Classification (GTDB taxonomy): domain Bacteria; phylum Pseudomonadota; class Gammaproteobacteria; order Pseudomonadales; family Moraxellaceae; genus Moraxella. The sequence continues at coordinate 8,644 of JAUNEE010000034.1, read as the reverse complement.
ATTTCATACAGACTTTATAAGGAAATTTGCGGACAAACTTGCTATATTTGCTAAAAATACACACAATGCCAAAGGGGTGAATTTTGATTAAAAAATCTACAAAAGCAGTGATGGCTTTATTCGTAGCGGTGATATTGATTGTCGCTGTGGCGTTATCTTTGGGGCAGTTATTTGACAAAAATGAAGAGTCGATTACCGCCATCACCAGAGAGGGCGTGGTCACGGAAATCCAAAAGCTAAACCGCTTAAATTCTGTGGCGTTTAGCGTGGATACGGTGATTAGCTCAGAAAAGCAGGGCAGCTGGTACAAGTTATGGCAAGACAGCCAAAAAGGACTGTTTGTGGCACATGGTCGAGTTTTGGCGGGCGTGGATTTGTCAAAATTGTCTACCGAAAGCGTGGCGGTGTCTTATGAAAAAGACGCACAAGACAATGAAGTGACGCACATTCACATTGAGTTGCCTGCTACTGAAGTGTTTGAGGTTTATCTGGATAACATTCAGGTTTATGATTGGAAAACGGGGCTGTTTGGCTTGGTGGACAATGACCCCGAGATTTTAAATCAAGCCCAAATTCAAGGCAAGCTCGAGGTGTTAAAAAAAGCGTGTGACAGCGGCGTGCTTGAGATGGCGGCGGACAATGCCAAAGAGCAGGTGGCGGGCTTATTCGCTCTTACTCAGGCGAAAGTTACGGTAGATGGAGCTAAGCTTGGTGAGTGTCGTTTGCTTTAATCTGCTTTTTGGGGCGTCTGACGGATTTTTTTGTCACAGATGTATTTTTTGCGGGACTTTTGATGTAAAATCAATTAACTATCATTTTAACTGGCTTTAAACTGTCTAAAATCTAAGCAATGCATCAGAACCTTGCTATTTTTACTAAAAAAGTAAGTGTAAGCTTGTGTTAAAAGTGCTATAATATTTATAGGGAATAACTTTTTGGTTGTTTTTTGTTTCTGTGCGTTTAGAGTGCTGCCTGTTTTTTATACAAATGGGTTAAGATGGCAATAAAAGCGGTTTAAAGTGCCACACTGCCAGTTAGGCGGTAAGTATAGCTGAACCAAAATTTAAAAAAATAAAGCCAGTAGCCGTGCTTGGCGTAAGGCTGCATAAGAGCTTGGAGAAACACATGGCGAGCGAAAATACTGAACAAATGAAAAGACAAATGCGTATTACCTTGGTTGGCGTACGTCCTGCTGACCAAATTACCCTAAAAGGGTATTTGCGTGTTTTGTTGCGTTTGGACGTGGAATTAGAGTGGGTTGCTGCTACAGAGTCCGTCATTGATTTGTTCATGATAAATGAAGAATTTCGTAATGCTGCCAGTGTCGCCAAGCTGTTACAGACGCACCAAGGCGTGCCTGTTTTATATGTCAACCGTGTTGAAGTGGGAGATGGCGGCATTAGCGGCAATCTGCTCACATTGCCACTTAAGCAAATCAACCTATTAAATGACTGGCTAATTCGTCATGTACCAGTGCTGTCAGGTCTGTCACGCATAGCCACGAATGTTACGGCTTTACAGACCGAAGCTCCCGCACCCGTCAGCCCAAGACCGACTGCGACTACCACCACAACTACGCACGTTGCCCCGCAGCCCATTAGAAGTAACATCAATAACGAAGATTTAAATGCTTTGATTTACTTGATTGAGCAGTTGCAATCTCGCACCAATGTAACTTTTGAGTTGGTGGAGCAAGACCGTGTGGTAGCGGTGATTGACGCAAAAACTCAGCAGATTTGGGTGAAAAACAATATCCAAAAATTAAGCAGTCGCCTACGCTTAAAAGCTTACCAGGGCGCTGCTTTGAATCCTGCGGAGGCTAAGGATTCTGTGAGTTGGCTGTGGCAGCTGGCATGGCATAATGCTGATGCTGTCATGCCTTTGGTGGATAATATTACCCGTCACCAAGTGCGTTACTGGGTGAAACCTGCGATGACTGAAGGACGCCGTGAGCTATTCCAAATCATGACAGCGATGGAAGCTGCGCCGATTTCTGCGGTAGAGCTTGCAGGGCGTACCGGCGTCACCATTGCCATGGCAAAAAGAGCCATCGCTGCCTTGCTATTCTCAGGCAACTTAACCACGCCGAGCTATTCACGTTTACACGCAAAAGCTGCAGAATCTGCCGCCACGCCGGCACAACCAGCTTCCATTTCTATGCCTGAGCCTGTCGCTCCCACACCTGTGGCACCGCCGCCTGTGCCTACACCACAACAAGAAGAGAAAATGGGGTTTTTGGCAAGATTGCGTAAAAAGCTGGGTCTTTAATTTATTCGCTCATCGCCTTGCGGTGGGCGTTTGACATTCTTGCGAGTGATTTTATACAAAATAAAAGGCACAAAAGTGTTCACGGTTTTTTGATATTTTGTGTATAAAAGTACAAAGATTTGTTGTGAAACTGAAGATTTGTTGTTAAAATGTCACTCTGATTTTATGGGTATTTTCTTTAGGGTAGTAACTTCTGCTCGTGACGTGGATTGTCGAGAAAAGTTAACATTAGGTGAAAGTATATGCAGCGTTTGAAAATTGTTTTTAGTGGTCCTATGGGTGCAGGTAAAACCCAAGCGATCGCAAGCCTATCAGACATTCCTGTGGTGTCTACCGAAGTACAAAATACCGATTTGGATACGAATGCCAAGCTTTTAACCACGGTTGGTATGGACTATGGTGAGCTGTCTATCGAAGGCGGTGTGAGTATTGGTCTGTATGGTACGCCAGGACAGGAGCGTTTTAGCTTTATTTGGCCGATTTTATCCCAAGGTGCGTTAGGCGTGGTGATTTTGATTGATCATTCCGCCAATGACCCTGTCGCCGATTTGGCACACTACCTAAAAACCTTTGATGAGATTTATGATGGGCGTGTGGTCGTTGGTGTAAGTCAAATTGACAAAAAACCTGAGCGTCCGTTTTCTATTTATAGAGATTGGCTAGACAGTAACAACCGAAATCTACCCATTTTCCCTGTGGATATGCGTAAAAAAGAAGATGTGTTGCTGCTGGTTGAGAGCATTATCGCCAGCCTTGAACAGGCTTAATGGATTGGGTGAATTTTTTCGCATATTTTAATCGTTATAAATTCTGATAACCTGTGCCACGCTGTTATAAAGTGGTGTCAGATGGGCTTGGAGCTGAACAATGAATACAAAACTTTTTCAATCGGAATCTAACCGAGTAAAACCTTCAGAGCAATTTATCGCAGTCTCCAGAGAAGTTCTGCATGAGCTTGTGCATTCTACCAATGGGGTGGACGGTGTGCTGTTGGCGTCAGCGGACGGCTTTGAGGTGAATTCTATTTTCCAAAAAAACTATGATGGCGGCAAGTTATCTGCTGTGGGTAGTTCTATTTTGGCATTGGTGCAGGCTTTGACCAATGAAGCACAGTTGACGGGCTGCCGTTCTGTAATTTTGGACGCTGAAAATGGTAAAATCATGATTAGTGCGGTTGTCAATGAAAACCAACCGATGATTTTGATTGTTGTGACTCGTCAGCAAGTGCTACTAGGTCAGATTATGCACGCCATGAACAAAGGCATTGCTCGTTTGGTTGAAATAGATAAAGAATATCACCAAAAACGCTAAGCGTGATTTGGCTTAAGTTGGCAGGTCTAAATTTGTTTGGTCTGGTTGGATAAATAAATCAAGACATTTAAGCTTATTTTAGGCTTGCAGGATTTAAGCTTGGTAAATTATGACAAATACCGTCAACTTTGGCGGTATTTTTTTGAAAGTGATATAAGATGGGTATGATGAACACACAGACAACGCCACCTAGTGCTAAAGATGGGCTTTCGGCATGGCTACATTATATGGGGAGTATTCATGTATCTGCCATTGATATGGGGCTGTCTCGGGTGTCGCCTGTGTATGGAAAGCTGGATTTGGCGGCGGCTGCTCCCTATGTATTTATGGTGGCAGGTACTAATGGCAAAGGCTCAACCACTGCTACCATTGCGCAGATTTGTCAGCAGGCGGGTTATAAGACCGCCCTCTATCAGTCGCCGCATTTAGTGTCTTTTAATGAGCGGGTGCGTATCGATGGGCAGATGGTTGACGACCAAACGTTGATAGATGCCTTTGTGGCGGTGGAGATGGCACGGCAGGCGTGCGGATTGTCGTTGTCTTTTTTTGAGATGACGACATTGGCAGCATTGGTGGTCTTTAAAAAGGCAAACTGCGATGTCTGGGTGCTAGAAGTTGGGCTGGGCGGTCGGTTGGACGTGGTGAATCTTGTTACACCCGATGTGTGCGTGATTACGAATGTGGCGATTGACCATGTCGATTGGCTGGGTGACACCCGAGAGGCGATTGGTGGCGAGAAAGCGGGTATTTTACGCCAAAACAGTACGCTGATTTATGGCGAGCATGATATGCCAGAGAGTGTGGCGTCCGCCATTCAAGACAAGGCAGTGACAGCCTACCAGCTGGGCGTGGATTTTTCTTATCATGAGGGCGAGGGGCAGTGGGTATATCATACGCCTTCTGTGAGCATGAATTTGCCGTATCCTAAGCTTGCGGTAGTGAATGCGTCCGTGGCGGTGAGTGCGGTTTTGGCAAGTACGCTGAAGATTGAGAGTGCTGCGATACGTGCGGGGCTATCTTCGGTGCAGCTGGCAGGGCGTTTTGACAAACGGGTGCTGCATGGACGGCATTGGTTGTTTGATGTGGCGCATAATGAGGCAGGCGTACGATTTTTATTGTCGCAGTTTTTGCCACTTTGGCAGGCTCATCAAAAGCAGTATCCTAATGCACGTTTGCACACTGTATTTTCGATGTTGGCGGATAAGGACAGTTCGGCGGTATTATCAATCCTGCATCAGGCGGATTTGCCGCTGGCAGGCTGGCACATTGCAACCATCGATAACCCTCGTGCGATGCAGGCAGACGCACTCAAAGAAAAACTGGGTGTGTATTGGGCGAAGGAGATGATTTTTGTGCATGAAAATTTGTCTCGGGCAGCGTTTTCTGTGGTGACGGACAGTACAGAGGCGGATTTGATTTTGGTTTTTGGGTCATTTCATACCATCAGTGAGACGCTGACTGCCTTGGGGGCGTATCGGGATTTTAAAGCGGTGTGAGTGTGTTTTGGCTTGACAAAATCAAGCGGCTTTGCTATTTTTTGTGCTAATGCTGTGCGGTGATTTTTTCGTACAAAATGGCATCATTTGGTGGCTAAAAATAAGACGATGAGCGTAAAACGCAAGCGGTGAGAAGACAATGAAGATGACAAAACAAAGTTTGTTGGGTCTTGGGTTGATGTTTGGGGGTGCGGTGATGGTATTTGCTTTGGCAAAACAACCCGCCAAAACCCCAGAAAATGCACAGACAGTAGAAACAACAGAGGAGATTGCTCGCCCTGTGGCTGAGCCATTGACAGCGGACATGGAGACCGAGGCGCGTATTTTAGCCCAAAAGCAAAAAGAGCGTGAAGCGCAGGTGCAGGAGCTAGAAAGACAAACTAAGGCACTTTTGGCTGCCCAAGATGCCGCTAGGGCGGAAGCGTTAAGAAAAGCAGCTGCCAGTGAGAATCAGCCGCAGAGTCTTGTGGTGGAAACCCGTCCTGAGGCGGCAGAGCTGGCGAAAAAACAAGCAGAAGCACGTGAGCGTGAACGTGCCGCTGCTGCCAAGCGTCAAGAAGAGGCACGTGCCAAAGCCGCTGCCGAAAAAGCTGCCAGAACCGCTTCTTCACACACGGTGCAGGCGGGGGATAATTTGATTCGTTTGTCACGTCAGTATAATGTGCCAGTTTCCGTCATTGCTGCTGCCAACAACATGGGGCGTAATGATTCGCTTCAAAAAGGGCGTGTGTTAAAAATTCCGTCTCAGCGTGAGATTGCCGAGCTTGAAGCAAAAGCACGAGAACAAGAAAGAAAAGCAGCCGAAGAAAGTGCAAGAGCACAACGCCAGCAAGCTTTGAATGACAAGCTGGCGGAGGCACGCCGTGAAGCAAGACGTCAAGGTATCAATGATGGCTATGGCGTGCAAGTGTCACTGGCTGCCAACCAAGAAAATGCCGATGAGCTGGCTGCTAAGCTAAAAGCCGCAGGGTATCGAGTAAGTACTTCTCAGACCAACCGTGGCGTGCGTGTGGTGGTCGGTCCTGAGCGTAGCCGTGAAGCCGCAATTCTTTTAAAAGAAAAAATCAACAGCGACCCGAAAGTTGGGGTAAGCGGTGCTTGGGTGACGCAGATACAGTAAAACAAAAAGGGCGGATGAACCGCTCTTTTTTTTAGGGTTAAACCAAATGGGAAACATTCGTTTACACTTTACTTGGGAAAAATGCAAAAAATGCTTGAGCTTCAGGGGGAATTTGCTATCCTAATCATGGAAAACCAATGCCTGTAGTTTAGTTAAGGAGAATAATGATGATACAGTTACACGCACCCATCTCAAGCAAGCCTATCCGTGGCGTGATACATTCACCTGTTTTAATGATTATTAAAAAGCACCAAAAAAACGCAGAAATTTTTATTACCAATGAAATGATAGAGCAAGCTTTGTATAAGCTGATTCACAACATCGTTTAAGCAGATTAGAGGCTTAAAAAATCCTTGGGGCTAACCAAGGATTTTTTATTAAGGGTGCTGGTGTGAGAGTGCAAGCTGTTCTAGCTCTTCGAGTGCTTGCGTCATAAACTCGCCTAAGGTTTCGATATTTGGCAGGGTGTTTTCACAGGCAAGAATGCCAATGTCGAACGTATTTTGGTGGTTGGCGAGGGTAAGGTTTAGGGCTTGTCCATCCAATAGGACAGAGGCAGGGTAAACCCCTGTGAGTGTTGCCCCATTTAAGTAGCGAATGTCTTTGCTGCCGGGGGTGTTTGAGATGATAAGATTGAAAGCTTGTTTTTTTGGTAAAAGCCCTGTGGCAAGATTAAGCCCTGCCGCACCATAGATGGCAAGGCTGTAGGCGATGATTTCTTGGGCGTGATGCATGGCGTTAAAGCGGGATTTTCCGTCTTGACTGCTTTGGTGAATGATGTCCAAGCGGCGTTTCGGGTTGGGTTCGTGTGTTGCCAGATTGATGAGTAAAAAAGACAGCTGATTGCCCGCCATGCTGTCATCTTGCCTTAAAGAAACGGGGACAAAGCCAATGAGTGGTTTTTTTGGTAGGGTATTTTTATGGCTCAGATACTGCCGCAATGCCCCTGCCATCACGGTTAAAAGCACGTCATTGGTGGTAATAGGTCTATCTGGCGTGCTAAAGGCGTGTGCCAGTTTAATGAAGCGTTCTTTTTTTAGGGCGTGAATGTAAAATGCTCGACTGCTGTCAATGCGTTGATTGAGTGGGCTTTTTGGGGCGTCAAAACTACTGGTAAAACCCTCAAAGTGACGCTCTGTAAAGCGTTTTTTTAGGGCAAAAGAAACCGCAGTCAGCGTTTTTAGGGTGGTGCTTTTTCGGGCTTGACTGTGCTTAGTGTGCTTGTCGCTGTGGAGGTGCTTTGGCTTGGTGGTGACTTTTGTCCATAAGGGCTTATCTAAAAGCTCGTCTGGCGTGGCGAATAATAACCGCTCTAAAAGCCGCATGCCGCCCACACCATCGATAAGCGAATGGTGCATTTTTAGGTAGATGGCGAGCTGTTCTGGGCTGTTTTCATCCTTTGGGTCAAGCCCTTCAATAAAATGCAGCTGCCATAAAGGGTGGTCTTTATCCAAGGGGCATGCGTGCTGTTTTGAGATGTATGTTAGTAGGGTTTTTTTACTGCCATCTGCTAGGCGTGTGGTGAAATAATGACGGGAACGGTCAATGCGGTCAACTTTTTTCCAGAACAGTTTTTTATGTAGTTTTTTATTAAAGGGTGCGACAGGTGGCAGGTCTACTTCGTGGGCGGTGCGAAACTTTTGATAGAATGTCTTGGGGTCACAGTTTTTTGGTAGTTCAAAAAAACACAAAACCGCAATATGCATGGGGTTTTTCTTTGTTTCTAATAATAAAAAAACATGGTCGGTCAGACTGAGTGGCTCAAGGCGGTCCGATTTGTACATAAAAGTGATTTTCCATAAAAGGACGCTTCGGTGTTATGCGATGCGTCTTAAAAAGCATTGCCTTTATTTTAGCTTAAAGTTAGAATGAATGGTAGCGAAAAATACCAAGCTTGGCTGGGTGTTTGGCGGTTTTTATGATAACTTTTATGGAGAGAGCGTATGATTGAGCGTTTAGCGATTGAGAACTTCGTGCCGAGCGAAGACAAGGTGATTTGGGATGTGCGTGATGGCGAGGCGTTTGCCAAGGGGCATATTAAATATGCCGTGAATCGTCCTGTGGACAGCCTAAACCCTGAACTACTGGCAGCGACTGAGGGTGATATTTATGTGCTGTGTGGCGGCGGAACGAAGGCGGAGCGTGCGGTGGCATTGCTGCATGGTTTTGATGAAAACAGAAGAATCGTTCATTTGACGGGTGGCACACGCCAAGCGGCAGCACTTGGCTGGACATTGATTGAAGAGGACTAAAAAACTTTAATAAATAAATCTTTAAAAATCAATAATTTAGTAATATTTTTGAATTTTTTTTAATTTGTCTATTGACAGTTGGTGCGTATCAGCGTATCATACGCACCACTGAGACGGCAAGCATAGCTTACCACTTAGTTGTTCGGGGCGTAGCGCAGCTTGGTAGCGCATCTGCTTTGGGAGCAGAGGGTCGGGGG
>JAUNEE010000033.1 GCA_030525705.1 Moraxella sp. | reverse complement strand
CAGGCATTCCGCACTTTGCCCCAGAGCTGTTTCGCCGTGTGGTGCTAAAAGACCCTTTAAAATCCAAACAATTACAAAAAGGCTTACAGCAATTATCCGAAGAAGGAGCAACCCAAGTCTTTATGCCCCAGATTAACAACGACCTAATTTTGGGGGCGGTGGGCGTACTGCAATTTGAGGTGGTTGCCCATCGTCTTTTGGAAGAATACAAAGTACAATGCACCTTTGAGCCAATTTCTATTGCCACCGTGCGTTGGGTACATTGTGATGACAAAGTCGCCTTTGAAAAATTTAAGAAAAAAGCCCACGACCAGCTGTCGCTTGATGGCGGTGGTTATTTAACCTACCTTGCCCCAAGCCGTGTTAATTTGCAACTAATGCAGGAGCGGTATCCTGAGGTGGAGTTTAGAAGTACGAGGGAGCATTGATTTTAGATTAATGTGGAATTATAATGAAAGTTGTCTTGGATACCAATATTTTGGTGGGGGCGTGTTTGGGGTCTTATTATGCCAACCGCCTAATTAAAGCCTGCTTAAAAGGCGAATTTATACCGATTATTGGTGTAGCATTATTGGCAGAATATGAAGATGTTTTGGCTTGTGATGATATATTTGCCAAAAGTAAATTATCATTAGATGAACGCAATGACATTTTAAATGCGTTGTTATCTGTTTGTGAATGGGTGCGTATTTTTTGTTTGTGGCGACCCAATTTAAAAGATGAGGGCGATAATCATTTGATAGAATTGGCGGTTGCAGGTAATGCCAATATTATTGTCAGTCATAATCAAAAAGATTTTCGCCAAAGTGAATTAAATTTTGACATTCAAATTTTAACACCAGAGCAATTATTGCCATTAAGGAGTCATAATGACGACATTAACACTTCAAGTCAGCAATGACAAACACGAACGCCTAAGTGTGATTGCCAATGAGCAAGGATTGAGTGTTGCTCGCTTAATAGACGAAACAATGCCCAATATGCTTGCCGAATACGAAGCAAAAAAACGCTTTGAAAACAGAGCCAAACAAGGCGATGTCAAAAGAGCGTTGGAGCTTTTGGATAAGGCGTTATGATTGATTTTCTAATTTGCTCCAAGCCGTGTCAATTTGCAACTCATGCAAGAACGCTATCCTGAGGTGGAATTTAGAAGCACTCGTGAGCATTGATTTTGTACTACATAATAAAAAAGCATATTTACAAATATGCTTTTTTATTTTAAACCATTTAAAATTCAACCTTATAAGCCACCCTCCAAGATTGAACTTGTTCAATTTCTTTTTGAAATTCAGCACCAGCGATTGTTTTTAAAAACGGCACTTTGGCATCTACAAATACTTTTAATTGTTTGGTTAATTTTTGACTGGCAGAAAATTCAATCTGTTGTGTTTGCATTTTATTGGCTTGATTTCTAGCGGTATTATAAAAAGCAATCACTTGATGATTGCCATCAAAAATACCCGTATTCATCAATTCTTCTGCTTTGGCAAGGTCTATGTGCTTGCCATCAAAAATACTTAATTTTTTTGTTCTAGCATTGTTTGACAATTCACTTTGATGGCTTGCACCTGCATCTATTTTTGCACCTTTAACCTTACCACCCACTTCCAAAGAAATATTGGATTTTTCATTGGAATTTGCTTCATAAATAAGCTCCACTCTTTTTGCTCCCAAATGTTGGCACAGCTCTGTAAATTGAAGCATTTGAAATTCAAGACTTCTTTCTATAAGAACATCATAAGGCAAATAGCGTTGCACCCCTTTGTCTTCATTTAATATAAGTAGTGTATTTGGCTTTAAGGCATTTTGGCTTACCAATTCTTTGGTAATAGGGTGTTTTTGTGCGTCTTGCTCACTTGGAACAATCAAATAATGCTTATCCTTTTCAAGTAAAAAACTGCTATTTTCTTTGTTTCGCTTTAATTCATTAAATTTGCTTTCATCAATCAAAATCAAATGTTTGGGGCGTGTTTCTGGTAAATCATCTAAATCGTGATAAAACATCTTTAATTCCTTGATAAATTAGGAAATACAATTTTTTAAAATAACCAAAACAATAATGGTGATAAGTACCACAATTACCATTTTGGTTGTTTTTTCTGACAAAAAATTACCACCGCCAGAAATTAAATCATCTAAGGGTAGAAATTGAATGAACTTTAAAGCCTCATCATTTGGGTGTCTGTCTGTAATTTTGCAAAATTCAACCAATCCACTTGAAATATATTCTACACACCCTTTATAGTTTTTATCGTGAGGTAGGGTAAACAAAATCAAGATAGGAGAATGTCGGTTAAGATTATCAACATCTTTTGTTTTTAATTTAATGACAACCTTATTCTTTTTAATAAAGATAGATGGCAATGTCTTTTCCGAAATTGGCGAATATTGCTTTATTTTTTCAATAATTTTGTTGTTTGCAAGTAAATTTTTTAGATTAATGTCTGTGGCAACATCATTCATTTCTTGCATAATTGATTGAGCGGTTGGCAAATCTGTGATTTGTTCTGCCTTGATGGCGCTGTCTTGTGAAATTTTATACATCAAATCTTGGGAAGTATTGTCCAAAGATTGGGTATAAACATAAAAAGGACTAAATTTTGACATTACATTCTCCCATTAGTTAATAGATGACAATATGTTTTTGACAAGTTTTTCGGCTTCTGTGGTGTCTTTTAAAGAACCAATAATCACTTTACAATAATCCGTGCCACCAAATTCAATTTCGGCAGTTTCAATCACTTGTGAGCGTGCCACTTTCTTTTCAAAAGCGTGTTTATCCGAGTGAAATTCAGAGCATTTATCGGCGTGGGTTGCTAAAATAATAATGTGCATTTTTTCCCTACGATTGCTGACTTTATCGGCAATCTCTTCTATGTCCTTTATGGTATCATTTATATACCCAGAATCTTTACCCTGTCCAATCACTCGGCTAATATTGACAATATAAAAAACAACATCAGCACCATCAATCTGCTCTCGCCAAGTACCGCGATTCATAGACGAACCGCCGACATCATACCCTTCTTTGACTTTTAAGGTTAAACCATCCATCTTAACTGTCATTCCAGAATAGCGTTTTTTATTACCTGTTTGTTCACAAGCGGTGGTGATTTTTTTGGTGGCAAAATAGTTAAGCAAAGTGGTTTTGCCCGTGCCACGCCCACCCAAAACCGCAATGGACTTTCCATCCCACCATTTACTGTAAGCATAAGTTCCGCCTGCTACCGCACCCACCAGTGCAATCGCACCCCACGCCAATATTGGTAATACCATAATCCCATCCTTTAAAAAATAATTGCCAAAAACCAAAAAATAAGCTATTATTCTATAAATTAATATGCCATTAATCCACCCACAAATTCGTTACCAAAACATACAAATAGGATACTTTATGGCCACACAAGACAACATTCGCCAATTAAGAGAAAAATTAGATATGACCCAAGAACAAATGGCAGAAAAATTACACTTAACCAAAAATGGCTATGCCAAAATTGAACGGGGCGAAACGGCTTTGACGGTAGCAAGATTAGAACAAATTGCCAATATTTTTAATGTAGAAATAAATGATTTATTAAAAGAAAAAAGCGATGTTAATTTATTATTGGGCGATAACTATTCAAACTTCCAAAACCATTATTATAATCAAACACAAGAAATAGAAAAATTACAACTAATCATTGAACATCAAAAAGAAATGTTACTTCAAAAAGATAAAGAAATTGACTTGTTAAGAAAATTGTTGGACAGATAAATCCCAATTTAAAATATTTTTAAATACATAAAAAACCGCCCATGGTTATGAGCGGTTTTGATTTATTTTAGCACACCTTACTTTAACATACTCTCATTAAACACCCTAACAGGCGTACCACGCACCACGTTTGGATCGGCTCTATGGTAAGGAGCGTCTGACTTGGGTAGCTTTTGCCCACGCATGACATCGGCGATTTTTTCTGCCATCATGATGGTGGTGGCGTTTAGGTTGCCTGTGATGATAAGTGGCATGATGGACGCATCGACCACACGCAGACCCTCCAAGCCATGCACACGCCCCTGACCGTCCACCACCGCCATGTCATCATAGCCCATCTTACAGCTACAAGAGGGGTGGTAGGCAGTCTCGGCATGGTTACGCACAAACTCATCAAGCTCATCGTCAGTCTTAGCATGACGGCTTGGACTGATCTCACGCCCACGATAAGGGTCAAGGGCGGGTTGGTGCATGATTTCTCGTGTGATACGAATGCCATCACGAAACTCCTGCCAGTCTTGCTCATGCGACATGTAGTTAAATAAGATACTGGGGTGGTCATGTGGGTTTAGTGATTTAAGTCGGATACGCCCACGAGATGGCGATCGCATTGAGCCGACATGTGCTTGAAAGCCATGCTCCTCGACTGCATTCGATCCGTTATAGTTGATGGCGACTGGCAAAAAATGATACTGAATGTTTGGCCACTCAAACTCTGGACGAGTACGGATAAATCCCCCTGCCTCAAACTGATTGCTCGCTCCGATACCCGTCCCCAAAAACAGCCACTCAGCCCCGATGGCAGGTTGGTTGTACCATTTTAGGGCAGGATACAGCGAGACAGGCTTTTTACACTCGTATTGCAAATACATCTCTAAGTGGTCTTGTAAGTTTTCGCCCACACCTGCCAAATCCTGCACCACAGGGATTTTAAACTCATCAAGGAGTGCCTTACTGCCCACGCCAGAACGCTGTAAAATCTGCGGAGAGGCGATCGCCCCTGCCGAGAGTATCACCTCACGCTTGGCGTGGACGGTGATGGGATTGGTGCCATTGCCTTGTAGGTACTGTACGCCGATGGCACGCTTGCCTGAAAATAGGATTTTATCGGTAACGGCGTGCGTCTTGATGGTGAGGTTGGGGCGGTGTTTTGCCATGTCCAGATAGCCACGAGCCGTACTGGATCGGCGACCGTTTGGCGTTACGGTTCTGTCCATCGGTCCAAAGCCTTCTTGTTGATAGCCATTCAAATCATCGGTGCGTGGATAGCCTGCCTGCACGCCTGCCTCGACCATCGCATTAAACAGCTCGTTATCGCCAATCTTATCGCCACGCCCAGATGTGGTTACGCTGACAGGTCCTGAGCCACCGTGATAGTCGTTTTCGCCCACATCACGAGTCTCTGCCTTTTTATAGTAGGGCAAGCAGTCGGCATAACTCCAATCCGCCAAGCCATCAAGTTTCGCCCAGCCGTCCAAATCCATCGCATTGCCACGAATGTAGCACATACCGTTAATCAAGGACGAACCGCCAAGCCCCTTGCCACGCCCGCATTCCATACGGCGGTTGTTCATGTGTGGCTCGGGGTCGGTCAAATACGCCCAGTTATAACGCTTGCCCTGCAAAGGATAAGCAAGTGCGGCTGGCATTTGCGTACGAAAATCCAGACGATAATCAGGCCCGCCTGCTTCCAAAAGTAGCACCGACACATCGGCATCTTCTGTCAAACGAGTGGCAAGCACATTCCCTGCCGAACCTGCACCGATGATAATATAGTCGTAAGTTTGCATCATTATTTGTTCCTTTTGTTATTGAATATTAGACTTCCTGCAAAACTAGGTTTTCCGTTCGCCCTGAGCTATGCCTTCGGGTGGCGGAAAACAGTGGCGGTTCGACAAGCTTACCACGAACGGTTTTCCTTATTTCGGAGTTTTGCAGGAAGTTTATTATGCCTTAAAAATGGAAGTAAAGTCGCCCATTTCTACCTGCACCGATTTGATTTGGGTGTAGTGGTTTAAGGTGCTAATGCCATTTTCACGCCCCACGCCTGACGCTTTATAACCGCCCACAGGCATTTTGGCGTCCGACTCGCCCCATGTATTTATCCAGCAAATCCCTGCTTGCAATTCATGCACCACACGATGAGCGGTGGCAAGGTTTTGACTTACCACACCGCCCGCCAAGCCGTACTCTGTTGCATTGGCACGCTCTATCGCTTCATCGATCGTCTCATAAGTCAAAATACTCATCACAGGTCCGAAAATCTCATCGGTTACGATACTCATCTCATCGGTGCAGTCCGTAAAAACTGTCGGCTGTACGAACGCCCCTTGACTGCAGTCAAAGCCATTGACCACCTCACTAAAACGCCCACCGCCTGCCAAGAGTGTCGCTCCTGCTTGTTTGCCCTGCTCAATGTAGTCAAGCACTTTTTCCATGTGGGCAAAACTTGCCAAAGGTCCCATGTTGGTGGCGGGGTCGGTGGGGTCGCCAAGTTTGATAAAAGGTAAACGGCTTAAAATGCCTTGTTCAAACTCCTCTTTTAACGCCTTTGGCACAAACACCCGTGTGCCATTGGTACATACTTGCCCTGTGCTATAAAAATTTGCCATCATGGCAATGTCGCACGCAAGCTCAATGTCCGCATCTTCGCAAATAATCAAAGGCGACTTACCGCCAAGCTCCATCGTCACATCTTTTAAGGTCAGGCCTGCCGATGACATGACTTTTTTGCCTGTGGGAACAGAGCCTGTAAAAGAAACTTTGGCGATGTCAGGGCGCTCAGTCAGATACGCCCCCACCTCGCCACCGCCTTGTACGACATTAAACACCCCATCAGGCACGCCTGCTTGGGTGTAGATTTCGGCAAGTTTTAGGGCGGTAAGGGGAGTTATCTCACTGGGCTTAAAAATCATGGCATTGCCCGCTGCCAGTGCAGGGGCGGACTTCCATAAAGCGATTTGAATGGGATAATTCCACGCCCCAATCCCTGCCACCACACCCAAAGGCTCTCGGCGTGTATAAACAAAACTGGTCTCACGAAGTGGCACTTGAATGCCTTCTACTGCTGTGGCAAGCCCTGCATAATACTCAAGCACGTCCGCCCCTGTAACGATGTCCACCGCCGATGTTTCGCTGTATGCCTTGCCCGTGTCGGCGGTTTCAAGGCGAGCAAGCTCATCATTACGCTCACGCAAAATCGCCACCGCCTTTAACAAAATACGGCTACGCTCCGTGGCGGTCATGTTCGCCCAGATTTTTTGTCCTTGTTTGGCACTTGTTACCGCTTTGTTAATGTCGGCAAGGCTGGCAGATTTTAACGTTGCCAATGCGTCGCCTGTGGCTGGATTGATAGTTTCAAAGGTGCTGTCGCCTGTGGCGGCTTGATATTTGCCATGAATGTACAAACTTTCCATCATCACACTCCCATAAAAATAAGTTGCTTGAAATAAAAAACTAAGCTATGATAACAAAAAATTCATCATTCCGCAAATGATTGATTTTTATAGTAAATTTTTTAAAATTTACAGATTTATCGTTGAAGTTTTGTTGATTTTTTGTTTAAATTTGAGAAAATTACATGGAAACTGTATCAAAAAGCCGACTCAATAAAGCTGTCTTTTTTAGCTCATCGGCCATCATTATCTTTTTTAGTTTATACACCATTTTTTTTAATCACACCGCCTCCACCATTTTAGATGCCATGCTACGCTGGGTTAGCCACACCTTTGGTTGGTATTACTTTTTTACTGCAAGCGTCTGCATTGTCTTTGTGCTGTTTTTGGCATTTTCTCGTTATGGTGATGTTAAACTCGGCCCTAAACATTCACAGCCAGAGTATAGCCTATTAAGCTGGTCGGCAATGCTCTTTGCAGCGGGGATTGGCATTGACCTTATGTTCTTTTCGGTGGCAGAACCCATCATGCAATACATGAATCCACCACTCATCGAAGGGCAGACGGTGCAAGCAGCCCGTGAAGCCCTGATGTGGACGATTTTTCACTACGGCATGACAGGCTGGTCGATGTATGCCTTAATTGGTATTGCATTGGGTTATTTTGCCTATCGCTATAATCTACCCCTATCCATTCGCTCCGCCCTTTATCCGATGATTGGCAAGAAAATCAACGGAGCAGCAGGCAATGCAGTTGATGTGGCAGCGATTTTAGGGGCGGTATTTGGCATTGCCACCACCTGCGGGATTGGAGTGGTACAGCTCAATTATGGCTTACACATTATCTTAGGCGTGCCTGAAAGTCTTGTTTGGCAGATGATTTTGATTGTGCTTGCGGTAATTTTGACCACCATTTCTGCCACCACAGGCATCTCAAAAGGCATTAAAATCCTTTCAGAATTAAACATTTATTTCGCCATCGGGCTAATGTTGTTTGTGCTATTTTTGGGCAATATGGAGTTTTTATTAAACGCCATCATGCAAAACATCGGTGATTATATAAGCCACTTTCCAAGCTTGACGCTAGACACCTTTGCCTATTACCAAACGGACGAACAACGCCAATGGGTACAGGACTGGACGCTGTTTTTCTGGGCGTGGTGGATTGCATGGTCGCCATTTGTGGGGCTGTTTTTGGCACAGATTTCAAAAGGTCGCACCATTCGCCAGTTCGTGCTTGGTACGCTGTCCATTCCGTTTATGTTTACCTTGGCATGGCTGTCCATCATGGGCAACAGTGCCTTAGATTTGGTATTTCAAGGCAATCTTGACTTCGCCCAAAAAGTGACAGAACGCCCAGAGATTGGCTTTATGGAGCTACTGTCATTTTATCCATGGTTTGAGTTCACCGCCATTTTAGCCTTCATTTCAGGCTTCTTATTCTATGTCACTTCGGCAGATTCTGGGGCAATCGTACTAAGCAGTTTTAGTTATAAAAATAAAGACAACGCCAGCCTACCCCCTGTCTGGAATCGCATTTTTTGGGCGGTGGCACTGGGTGTCTTGACCATCGCCATGCTGATGACGGACGGCATCACCGCCCTCCAAAAAGCCACGATTATCATGGGCTTACCGTTTAGTTTTGTGATGTTTTTTGTGATGGCAGGATTATTTAAATCCTTGCGATTAGAGGATTTTCGGGAAGCCTCAAAAGAAATCCACGCCGCCCCAGTAGCAGGCAATGTCGACATTCATAACTGGCAAGCACGCCTAGACCGCATTACAGCCTACCCCGACAAACTCACCACCAAAACCATGCTAGATGAGGTCTGCCTGCCTGCACTACAGACCGTGGCAGATGAGCTTGCCAAAAAGGGGCTGTCGATGGACATTACAAAAACGCCCGATGAAGCCACCCCCGAGCTGTACCAGATACGGCTAGAAATCGCCTACGAAAAAGAACTAAATTTCATCTACGGCATTCACCCCATCGCCTATCCTGTGCCGCTGCGTCCCATTGTGCCAGACGCTCAGGACGAATATTATCGCTTGGAGACGCTGCTGTTTGATGGCTTGCAAGGCAATGATTTGTCAGGCTACAGCAAAGAACAAGTAATTAACGACATTTTGGACAAATACGAGCGTCACCGTGCGTTTTTGCACATTAACCGTGAAACGCCTGGCAATCGTCCGATTTTCGACGAATAAAGCAACCACACCTCAAAAAACGCTTGGCACGTCCGAGCGTTTTTTTAATCTACCCGCTCAGGCAAAAACGCCTCAATCCGCTCATCAATCGCCCGAGCAATCTCATCTGCCTGCTCGGCATTTGGCTTGTGCCCAAGCACCGCCTGCCACGCCCCGATGGTATCATAACGGTAAATATGCCCATGTCCTGCGGGCGTGTCGCTTGAAGCAGGCATATCCAAGGACAACTCCCAAAAACTCAAAACAGGCAGCCACGTCGGCACACGTGCCACGTCCCGCCCTGCTGGTTCACGCATCCAATCTGGGCGAGCATAAATCATGCGTGGCGACCACCAGACGATGGGGTCTGAAGCATACTGCACAAATACCACCCGTGGGTACGCCCACTCGCCATATAACACCGCATTCGGGTGTGCCTCGCCCAGTGTTTCTGGATAATCCATAAACCGCACATGACGACCACTCTCAATGATGGGCAATCCCTCGCTCGTCCCTGCCATGCGTGACGCCACCAAATTTTGCCATAAAGAACTAAGGCGTGGCGTACCCACCCAAACCGCACCATCGATGCCTTGGATTAAATCTGTCATGTTAGAAAAATTCGACTGCGTCGCATACGCCCCTAAAGACTCGCCTGCCAAATACAGCTTGGGACGATTCTCCTTGGGCAAGCTTGCCAGTTTCTTTTTGATGGCGTCATATAACTGCTGATTGGCATAGCTTGACGCCTCACTGTCCATGAGATAAGACACTTGACTGGGCAAATAAGAATACTGCACCGCCACGCTTGCCACATCGCCATCGGTGAGATATTCCACCGCCAGACTGCTGTACTCTTCAACCCAGCCACGCCCTGTCGCCCCATGCAGTACCAAATACCTCCGTGACCAAGCGTCCGTCCTATCCAGCTCAGACATGGCGATTTCTACCACCTTTGAAAAAGTCGCCGCATCAGGCTCTTCATTATCAAGCCCTGCAAATACCCGAATCGGCTCTTTGGCAGAACGCCCTGTCAAGGCGGTAATCTCACTCGCACTTAAGCCTAAAGAGGCAAATCTTTGCCCATAATGCCCTAAAGACGCCCAAGGCTGCGCTGCACCCTCTGACCCCGAACGGTACGTTACGACAGGGGCAATGAGGGCTTTTGGGTCGGTTTGGTCAAGCTTTAGGGCAGCTTGGGAAATTTTTTGGAGAGCAGGCTGCCACAGCGTATACCGTGTCACCCCAAACACCACCGACAGCACCACCACGCTTGACACCACCCAACCCACCGCCCGCACAGAAATGTGCATGTTCGGGACGAGAAGATTCACCAAACTTTCTGTTAATAACACCAAAAATCGGCACACCACCACCAAAAACAACCACAAAAACAGCCCGATAATCACCCCTGCCACCGTTTTTAAGACAGATTCACTGGGCATGTCCATGAGCAGGCGGGTTTTTTCCATGACTTGATGATGATAAGTTGTCACCCCAAAAAGCAATGCCACCCCAAACGCCATCACAAACTTACGATATGCACTGGGCAAACGAAACGCCTCCTTGCCGCAGACATAACAGAACGCATCAACACCCTTTGACAGCAGTTTGCCAAAGGCGTAACCAATCGCCGCTGCCACCCCACAACACACCGCCTGCACCAGCCATACCCTTGGCAAAAGCATGGGCATGAGCGTCACATAAAACGCCAAAAACCCGAAAATCAGCCCCGCAAGCGACAAGGTCATAAAAAATCGCTTGGTTTTTTCTGTGATGGCTTTTAGCATATTACGCTCTACATTTAAAAAATGGCAATTTTACCAAAACAAAACGCATCTGTCAGAACAAGCCGACGAAGCCTGAAGCATTTTTCACCAAATTCCCACAAAAGCCATGCCGTTTTTTGCCTAAAGCGGCTTTTTTTGGCATAATAACGCCATTTAACCAACCCCACAATGCACCCACCAACACCCAAAAACACGAGCCACCCATGACAAAAAAACCCACCCTCACCGCCCACACCGAAACAGGCTCTTTTTTCGGGTCGTTTTATATGGTGCTGGCGTCTGTCTGCTTTGCGGTGATGGGGATTTTAATTAAAAAAGCGAGCCTAAAATTCACCCTACATGAATATGAGCTGGTATTTTGGCGGGTGTTATTTGCGTTGGTCGTGCTTGGCGTTCAGGCGGTGATTTTAAGGCGTTCTTTTAAAACCTCTCACCCAAGACCGCATTTTTGGCGGTCGTTTATCGGCACGCTTAGCCTATTTATGTTTTTTTATGGGATTACGCATTTACCGCTTGCTACCGCAGTTACTTTTTCTAATACTTCGACGATATTTTTGGCAATTTTGTCCATCATCATCTTAAAACAAAAACCAAGCGTCATTACTTGGATAGCGTTAATAATTGGGTTTATTGGCGTGGTGATGATTTTACGCCCCACATTGTTAAATTTTGGCGTAGTGCCTACCTTGATTGGATTGGGTTCTGGTGTACTGGCGGGCTATGCTTATTTGCAAGTGCGAGAATTATCCCTACTTGGCGAGCCGTCTTGGAAAATTGTGTTTTATTTTTCGCTGGTTTCCACCCTAATGGCAGGCGTGGCAAGCACCCTAAAAGGCTGGACAGCGATGACAGAGGAAATGCTCCCCTATTTGCTTGGCATTGGCGTCTTTGCCATGGCAGGGCAGCTGCTCATGACGCATGCTTATAAAGTGGGACGAAAATTTATGGTGTCCGCCTTAGGTTATCTTGGCGTGGTCTTAGCAACACTTTACGGAGTGTGGGGATTTGACGAAACACTCAGCCTTATGACCATAATCGGCATCACCCTTGTTATCATCAGCGGGATTTTGGCAGGGAAAAAATGACATTCGCATTTCATTAATGCCACAATTTAACACGCCCAATCACCACTTCTAAAAAACTGTGCTAAAATAGCCGAAATTTTTACGGTATCTGCCATGCTCACCTGCCCCATCTGTCGCACGCCGCTCACCCTTTTTGAAAAAAGCTACCGCTGCACGCACCGCCACAGCTTCGATGTCGCCAAAGAAGGCTATGTCAATCTGCACGTGGTTCAGCATAAAAAAAGCAAAAACCCAGGGGACGCGCCAGAGTCAGTGGCAGCACGGCGGCGTTTTTTAGAAAAAGGGTATTATGCCCCCTTAAAATCCGCCCTAAGCACGCTGGTGGCTGAGTATTTTCCCGACAAAACCGCACATATTTTAGACATCGGCTGTGGTGAGGGCTACTACACAGAAGCACTGGCAGACCACGCAAAAACCGTGGTCGCTCTTGATATCGCAAAAAGTGCGGTACAAATCGCCAGTAAAAAAGACAAAGTCCGCCAAAACAGCCCCATCACTTGGGTAGTCGGGACAGGAGCGGTACTACCCATGGCAGATGGCAGCGTGGATAGTTGCACCAGTTTATTTAGCCCCTTACCAAAAAGCGAGATGGTGCGAGTTTTAAAAAAAGGCGGTCTGCTCATCGTTGCCACGCCCGCCCCCGACCATCTTTACAGCCTGCGTGCAGCACTGTTTGGCAAGGTGATACGGCATGATCCAGAAAAATTCATCGCCACCTTGTCGCCTGAATTTAAGCTCATAAAAGAACAGCACATCACCGCCTCTTTCGAGCTTGGGCGAGAAGATTTGGCGGACTTGGTGACGATGACACCCTACGCCTACAAAGCCAAAAGCGACAGAAAAACCGCCCTAATGCAAAGCGATAACTTTCACAGCGTGGCTGAATTTTTTATTTATGTCTTTAAAAAAACCGACACCTAATGCTATGACACATCGTCTTATTTGTTTTTTATTCATCATTCTGCTGACACCCGCCCACGCCGCTCAGATACACGCAGACAGCGTGCGGGTGATTGACGGTGATACGCTTGAGATTTTGTCTGCTGGGCAAAGCGTTCGGGTGCGACTGCAAGGCATTGACGCCCCAGAAAGTCGTCAAGACTTCGGTGTAGCCGCCAAAGACACGCTGACGGCGTGTGCCACGGGCAAAGTCAGCGTGCATTATAACAAAACCGACCGCTATGGACGGTTGGTCGGCACGGTATTTTCAGATGAAAAAGACTGCAACCTCGCCCAACTCGAAAACGGCATGGCGTGGCACTATAAGACCTACGCCAACGAGCAGTCAGAGACCGAGCGTGAACGCTACGCTCACGCAGAAAACGCCGCACGCACCGCACAAAAGGGACTGTGGGCAGCGTGCGCCACCGCACCGTGGGATTTTCGTCGTGGCGTGACCGACTGCCAGCACGTCCCCACCGCCACTACCTTTAAAGAACGCCTAACACAGTTGTGGCAGGGGTTTTTAGGGGGCATTAAAAGTAAATAAACACAACGCAACAAACACACTTTTCACGAAAAACCCCGACGCTCAAAAGCCACTTTGATATAAAATGCACGCTTTTTGGGCGACTTATGTCGTTTTTTCTTAAACTGGAACACTTATGTTACTTGCAACCATCGCTACGCTCATCGGGCTTATCCTACTCGTTTATAGTGCCGACTTTTTTATTGAGGGTGCCTCCTCCATCGCCACGAAATTTGGTATGTCAAAGTTTCTTATCGGCATGATTATCATCGGGATTGGTACGTCCACGCCTGAGATCGTGGTTTCTGTATTCTCCGCTTTGGAGGGTGCGTCAGGCTTGGCACTGGGCAACGCCTACGGCTCGAACATCGTCAACATCTTACTGGTACTGGGTGCAACCGCCCTGATTAGCCCCCTACTTATCCAAAAAAGCCTAGTGCGTACGGATTTTTTAATTTTGCTTGGGGTGACAGGACTTGCCATCTTCCAGCTTTTAGATAAAGAAGTCTCCCGCTTAGATGGTATTATTTTGTGTGTACTTTTGGCGGCATTTATCATCGCCCAGATTTACCTTGCCAAGAAAAACCCCGCAACCAACGATGAAAACGGGGAAGACATCAAAGAACTGCCTATGGCAAAATCCGTGGCGTTTTTGATTGGGGGCTTGGTGGTGCTGGTCGCCAGCTCTCGCTTGGTGGTCTGGGGGGCGGTAGAAATCGCCAAAGCCATGGGCATGAGCGAACTTATCATCGGACTGACCGTAGTGGCGGTCGGCACCAGCCTGCCAGAGCTGGTCTCTTCCATCATCGCCGCCAAAAAAGGCGAGGACGACATGGCGGTAGGTAACGTCATCGGCTCGAACATCTTTAACACCCTAGCTGTGGTTGGCATAGCAGGTATCATCGCCCCGATGAGCGTCCCCACAGAGGTCATCAACCGTGATATGTGGGTAATGGCAGGCGTCACGGTCGCACTGTTTATTTTATGCCTAATCGCCCTACGTGGTAACGGACGCATTAGCCGTGCCATGGGCGGGCTTTTGGTAGCGGGCTTCGTGGCGTATACCATCGTCCTTGCAATGAGTGTAATGAGCTAAGCGTTTATCCATAAAAAACCACTCCGAAACAAAGCACCGTTCGGGGTGGTTTTTTTATTAGCGTCTATTAAAATGCACGTTTAAACCCAAGTAGTTTAATCCACTCAGCCTAGGCATTTTTGACCGTTGATGATTTTTTGTGCTTCGGTTTTGATGGAACGCTCAGGACGGGTCGGGTATTTGACACCCAATGTAGTGGCGGATTTCACATCATCAATCCGTACGCCCATCGGCAATAACGATTTATGGATAGCCAGTCACGCCCTAGCGGTGGGGGCGGTGGTGGTCACGCATAACAATAAAGAATTTGAGCGGATTGGTGAGTTAAGGGTGGAGGATTGGACGGTTTAAACAAACCCAACCTTAAGGAAGACTGGGTTTGTTTTTAAGCCTGTTTGATGGACAAAGTGCCTGTCAAATGCTTAAATGGAACGACACTGCACATCATGCTTGCTAATCACGCTATCAAGCCCACCTTTCACTATCACCTCCTGCCAGTAAAAGTCCTTAGCGTCCGATGCTGAGTCAACATCATTAATGACGGCTGAATTCATGCCATCATAACTATATATACCGCAACGATAACTTCCTGCGAACGCCGTACCAGCAGTCGCCAAAAACAGCACAGCTCCCATAACAACATTTTTTGCTTTCATTGCAATCCCCTCTATCGATGATAATTAAGTAAAGTCACCAAAAAGCACTCAAGCTCCTTAAAACACAAAACATTTATGCTTTTTGATAACTTCATTTTACCTACCATCCTTAGATTGTCAATCAAAAAACAACTATTAGATAAAAAATGTCTTTTTTTGCAACAATTTAAAAAATCAATTAAAAAACAAAATCCCCCAAGCATTCACTTGGAGGATTTTTTTAATGAGTGATTAGACTTGCATTAGGCTTAAATCATGCCGCCCAAACCGCACATACCGCCCAT
>JAUNEE010000032.1 GCA_030525705.1 Moraxella sp. | reverse complement strand
GGAGCAAAAATCAAGCAAGTGGGCATTGATGCTCGTACCGATATGGAAAAATTGTTTGATAGAAAGGTAATGCTGACTTTGTGGGTGAAAGTTAAGAAGGGTTGGTCGGATGATGAACGGGCTTTAAATAGTTTGGGGTACTAAATTGCAAAATAACACAAAAATATCCTTTCAAGAATTTTTGCAAATTGCCGAAACAACGGACGAACCCCTTGAACTGATAAACGGTCAAATTATCAAAGTCGCCAATGCTACGCCTAGAAAGGGTAAGATTGTGAGTAATGTATCTTATCTTTTTGGCAAAAACTTACCAGAACAAGCCTTTTGTTTTAGTAATATGGTGTTTGTGCTTGATGAATATCATTGTCCGCACGCTGATATTTTAATTGTAGAAAATGACAGCGTTAATGGCGAATTTTTGCAGAACCCAACCGTTGTTGCCCAGATTGTTACTAATTTAAACGATAAAGAAAACTTGACAATTTATCAAAATTGTCCGTCCATTAGCGAGATTTTGCTGATTGAGCAGGCACGAGCCGAAATTACCGTGTATCAGCGGGGCAAATTTGGGCGGTGGTCTGAGCAAGTGTATCAAAATGGCGATGAGATTGAATTAGAAAGTATCAATTTGACTTTAAAAGTTGATGACATTTATCAAAAAGTGGTTTTTGACAAACAATGACCCCCACTCCGCTCACAGGCTTTATGATTCATTCTCGTCCTTATCAAGAAAAACGGGCGATTTATAGCTTTTTTTGTCAAGATAAAGGACTGATTGATGGCGTGGGCACAAAGGGGTTGCCGCTATTTGTGGAAATGCAGCTACTTGTCGGGGGTAAAAGTGGCTTAAAAAACCTAAAAGAACCGCAGTTCGTGACGGGTGTGCCAAGTTTTGCTTTATTGAAAAAACCGAGTTTGCAATACGCTGCTTTATATTTGAATGAAGTTTTGTATCGGCTTTTGGCAAAAGAGGACCCGCAGCCAGATTTATGGCAGGTGTATAAAACAAGCTTGCGCGCCTTAGAAAGTGCGGACGAGCTTGCCATGCGGCAGATTTTGCGGCGGTTCGAGTACGCATTTTTTTTGCATTTGGGGGTTTTGCCTGAGCTTTTGGTGGACGGTCTGGGCGAGCCTTTGGTGCCTACTGCCTTTTATCGCTATGTGCCAGAAGAGGGGCTGATGGCGGTGGTGCTGTCAGCTGTGCCACGTTCAGAGCAAGGGGCGTGCCTTTTAGGCGAGCATTTGAGGCAGATGGCGTCCACGTATGAGGCGTGGGCGTCCGATGATATGGCGGTGCTGACGGCTGAGTGCCTGACGGCGATGGGTATTTTACACCGTCAAGTGATGGATTATTTGCTTGACTATAAGCCTTTGCACAGCCGAAAACTATGGCAAGACCAGCTGCGTCTCACCCGTGTTTAATTGTGATAAATAAAAAAGAGAGAAGAGATGAATATTCCTTTGCTTGGTGTAAATATCGACCATGTGGCGACTTTGAGAAACGCCCGTGGTACTCCTTATCCCTGCCCTGTGGCGGCGGCTTTGGCGTGTGAAGCGGCAGGGGCAGACGGCATTACCCTCCATTTAAGAGAAGACCGCCGTCATATTAGAGATGCTGATGTTTATGCAATGAAAAACGCCATCAAAACCCGCATGAACCTTGAGATGGCGGTGACTGATGAAATGCTTGCCATTGCCATGGATATCAAACCGTACTGGGTTTGCCTTGTTCCTGAAAAACGTGAAGAGGTGACTACTGAAGGTGGGCTTGATGTTATCAATAATGCTAAATTACCTAAGTTTATCAAAGACTTACAAAGTGCGGGCATTAAAGTTTCCTTATTTATCGACCCTGATACTGCCCAAATCGCCAAAGCCATGGCACTTGGAGCGGACGCCATCGAGCTGCACACGGGTGCGTATGCCGAGCATTGGCTGTCTAAAGATAAAGCGGCAACTGACGCAGAATTAAGACGCATTGAAATGGCAACTGCCTTCGCCCTATCAAAACGTCCCGACTTTATTGTCAATGCGGGGCATGGCTTGACGGTGGAGAATGTTGCGCCCATTGCTCAGATTGATGGGATTTATGAACTGAACATCGGTCATGCTTTGGTGGCAGATGCGTTATTTGTTGGATTTGACCAAGCAGTCAAAAATATGAAAACTGCCTTTAAAAATACAGTATAAGTGTTCTAAGACTGTAAGATTTTTAGAAAAGCTTGCTTAAAAAATAGACTTTCACCGCCGATTTTTGCCTAAATTGGTTAAAAAATAGGAAAATTGTGTAATAATCTTGTATATTTTTACAAATAAAGGTTGTCAATATGCTAAGGCTGGGTTAAGATTGGTACAAATTTGGACAGCGTGCTTTTGCGAGGCGGAAAAATTCTGAATTTTTGTGTCTTTTTGTATTAAAGTTAGCTATTTTTTAAATAATTATATTGGCATATCATAACCTTAGGTGTTATAATAAGGGCGTGATATTGTCGCTATGTATCCCACAATCCTTTTGGAGGACTTATGAAACTTAACAAAATTGCATTGGCAGTGATTGCAACTGCTGTTGCTCCACTAGCAGCGAATGCTGGCGTAACTGTTAGCCCATTGCTACTAGGTTATCACTATACTGACGAAGCACACGATGACCAACGTGCAGTACTACGTACTGGTCAATACCTAAACGAACCACGTGTGATTGACCCATCTGCGCCAGTTAACGATCCAGTTTGGAACGGTGGTGTTGCCCTTGACAGCGGTCTATACACAGGTGCTGCTATCGGTATTGAACTAACCCCATCTACTCAATTCCAAGTAGAATATGGTGTATCTAATACTGACGCTAAAGCCTCTCAAGCTTCTTGGGATGCTGCAGCAGCCAACCGTTTTGACGCTGAACAACAAACCATCAGCGGTAACTTCCTAATCGGTACAGAGCAGTTCACTGGCTACACCGATGGCAAGTTCAAGCCATATGTTCTAGTAGGTGCTGGTCAATCTAAAGTTAAAGTAGAAAACCAAGTTGCTTACACTGCTGACGCTTCTAATGGTCAAGGTTTGATTGCTGGTCAAAACGTTCCAGCAGGTACTGAAGTTGCTGAAACTAAAGACACCATCGGTAACCTAGGTCTAGGTGCTCGTTACCTAGTGAATGATGCGCTAGCTCTACGTGGTGAAGCACGTGCTGTGCACAACTTCGACAACAACTGGTGGGAAGGTCTAGCTCTAGCGGGTCTAGAAGTAACTCTAGGTGGTCGTCTAGCACCAGCAGCTGCAGTTCCACCAGCAGCTGAGCCTGTAGCACCTGTTGTACCTGTTGTTGTTCCACCAGTAATCGTTGTTGAAGAGCCTGTTGTTGTTGACAGCGATATGGACGGTGTTCCAGATAACCTAGACGCTTGCCCAGGCACGCCACGTAATGTCGTAGTTGACGCTCGCGGTTGCCCAGTGAAAGACGTTATCCAAGATGACCTACGTCTAGAGCTACGTGTATTCTTCGACAACGATAAGTCTGCTATCAAGCCACAATATCGTTCAGAAATCGCTAAAGTAGCTGAGAAGATGCGCGAGTATCCAAACTCAACTGCAACCATCGAAGGTCACGCTTCTAAGACTGGTCCTTCAGCACGTTACAACCAACGTCTATCTGAAGCCCGTGCGAACGCTGTGAAGTCTATGCTTTCTAACGAGTTTGGCATTGCACCTAACCGTTTGAGCGCTGTTGGTTACGGCTATGACCGCCCAATCGCACCGAACACCACTGAAGAAGGTCGTGCACAAAACCGTCGCGTTTACGCAGTCATCGAAGGCAGCAAAACTGCTACTGTTGACAGAACTCGTTAATTAACCTGATGGGCAACCATCGTTAATTGAGTAAAAAAAGTCGTCCGTTGGGCGGCTTTTTTTATGCTTAGAGTAGGTAATCAAGAAAAGATGTGGTATAATCGACAGCTTTTGGGCATAAGCCCATTTTTAGACTTGAGTTTTTATTTTTAACCCGTTTTATTTAAAAATCGGCTCAATCATGCCCACATTTATAAATTGAGTATTTATGTCAGACGCCATTAAAAATTTACGTAACATCGCCATCATCGCCCACGTTGACCATGGTAAAACCACACTGGTGGATAAGCTTCTACAGCAGTCAGGTGCTTTGGGTGAGCGTGCAGGCGAAATCGAACGTGTGATGGACTCCAACGCCCTAGAAAGCGAGCGAGGCATTACCATTCTTGCTAAGAACACCGCCATCAAATGGACGGATAAACGCACAAATACCGAGTACCGCATTAACATCGTGGACACCCCCGGTCACGCTGACTTCGGTGGTGAGGTGGAGCGTGTGCTGTCGATGGTGGACTGCGTTTTGCTTCTTGTAGACAGCCAAGAAGGTCCTATGCCGCAGACCCGCTTTGTTACCCAAAAAGCGTTCGCTCGTGGCTTAAAACCCATTGTGATTATCAATAAAATCGACAAACCTGCCGCCCGCGCGGATTGGGTCATTGACCAAGTATTTGATTTGTTTGATAGCTTAGATGCCACTGATGAGCAGCTGGATTTTCCCATTGTCTATGCCTCAGGGATTAATGGTATCGCAGGGCGTGAGCCTGATGAGCTTGCTCCCGACATGACGCCACTGTTTGAAACCATTGTGGATATTGTTGAGCCGCCAAAAGTGGACGTTGATGGTCCATTCCAAATGCAAATCTCCAGCCTAGACTACAACAGCTTTGTTGGGGTGATTGGTGTGGGTCGCATTCAGCGTGGCAGTGTGAAAACGAATACTCCTGTGGTGGTTGTCGATAAAGACGGCAATAAACGCAACGGCCGTATCTTAAAAATCATGGGTTATCACGGGCTTGAGCGTGTCGATGTTGATTTTGCACAAGCGGGTGATATCGTGTGTATCACGGGTATTGACGCTTTGAACATTTCAGATACCATCTGTGACCCACAGCACGTCGAGGCGTTGCCTGCGTTGTCGGTAGATGAGCCAACCGTATCGATGACTTTCCAAGTGAATGATTCGCCATTTGCGGGCAAAGAGGGTAAGTTCGTGACTTCACGTAATATCCGTGAGCGTCTGGACCGTGAGTTAATTCATAACGTGGCACTGCGTGTGGAAGATACGGACAGCCCAGATAAATTCAAAGTGTCTGGACGTGGTGAGCTGCATTTGTCGGTATTGATTGAGAATATGCGTCGTGAGGGCTATGAGCTTGGCGTATCTCGTCCGCAGGTCATCATGAAAGAGATTGATGGCGTGATGTGCGAGCCTTACGAGAACGTGACTTTTGACGTAGAAGAGCAGCACCAAGGTGCGGTCATGCAAGAAATGGGCAATCGTAAGGGTGATTTGACCAATATGGAGGTTGATGGCAAAGGACGCATTCGTATCGAAGCGACGGTGCCGTCTCGTGGCTTGATTGGGTTTCGTTCGGCATTTTTGACCATGACGTCAGGCACAGGCATTATGACCTCAAGCTTTAGCCATTATGGTGAAGTCAAAGGCGGTCAAGTGTCTGGACGTCAAAATGGCGTGCTGGTGTCAATGGTAACGGGAACTTGCTTGGCGTATGCTTTGTTCAGCTTACAAGACCGTGGACGTCTGTTCGCTAAGCCGCAGCTGGAAGTGTATGAGGGCATGATTGTGGGGATTAACTCACGCTCTGATGATATGGTGGTTAACCCGACCAAAGCCAAGCAGCTGACAAATGTCCGTGCCTCTGGTACTGATGATGCTTTGATTTTGACGCCTGCCTTGGAATATACGCTGGAACAGGCTTTGGAATTCATCGAAGATGACGAACTGGTGGAAGTCACGCCAAAATCCATTCGTATCCGTAAGAAGTACTTGACAGAAAATGAGCGTAAACGTTTCGGACGTAAGAAAGACTGAGTTTACGATTATTTTTTCTTAATTATATTGTTAGTATTTTTCAAATATAGCATGGTTAAGGCTGTGCTATAATACAATCATTTTACGCCATCTGTTGATTAGATGGTTCTTGAAGCGATTTGCTTGTGGTACGAATGAGCAGGCAAATGGCTTTTTTATTGTCTTTTAGGTTATTTACTATGAGTATTGTTCAAGAGTTTAAAGAGTTTGCTGTTAAAGGTAACGTGATGGATTTGGCGGTCGGTGTGATTATCGGTGCTGCCTTCGGTAAAATCACTACGTCTTTGGTAGAAGACATCATCATGCCAATCATCGGTGCGATTTTCGGTGGTTTCGATTTTTCAAATATGTTCATCACCTTGGGCGACGTGCCAGAAGGTACTGCCATGACTTATGCTGCTCTAAAAGAAGCGGGCGTGGCGATGCTTGCCTACGGTAACTTCATCACTGTGGTCATCAACTTCATCATCATGGCGTTCATCGTGTTTATGCTGGTTAAAGCGATGAATAAAATGCGTCGTCAATCTGAAGAGCCAGCAGCTGAAGAGACGCCAGCTGAGCCATCAGAAGACATTTTGTTGCTTCGTGAAATCAGTGCAAAACTGAGCGAGCGTCGTTAATCAATCCAAGATGAACGAACTTAAAAGCAGGGCGATGGCTCTGCTTTTTTCTTGTGTTCAAAGGTGGGGTGTGTTATAAAAAGGGTTTATGAATTGGAGAATGTGATGATTTTTTTGAAAAAAACATTGGCGGTGGTCGTGGCAGGGTGTTTGCTGGTGGCGTGCCAAAAAGATGCCCCGAAGACGGAAGCTGTGAATGCGGATGATTCGGCAAGTGCTGAAGTGAGTGCTAAGCCCGCCGAAGTACAGGCAAGCACCGAGCAGCCTGCCAAAGATACGGCAGTGATAACAGGCACACTGCCACCTGCATACCAGCAGTATCTTTTGGCAAGCTATCAGTTGATTGTGATTAGTGAGATAGACCGTGCCTATGAAGCCAAGCACGGCAAGCCTGTGGCGTCCGAGGCGGTGAACTGTCTTTTAGAGACGGCAGGGCACGCCAACTATCTGGCGGTGCTTGAGCCGCACGCCAAAAAGGTCTTAAGTGCTGAGGAATTGACGCAAGCAGAGGCGTTTTTTTCGAGCAGTGCAGGGCAAAAATTCAGCCAGACACTGCTAAGTCAAATGGGTGCGGGATTGCCTGCCACCGAACCTTTGACGGCTGAGGAGCAGGCGGTCATCGCCGAAAGTATCGAAGCACCGTTTTTGGTGAAGATGGAGGAGGCTTTGGCAAATATGAGTGAAGAAGAGAGCAGTGAATTTCTCATTGACATGATGGCGCCTGAGATGACACGTTGCCAGCTGGCATAGGTTTTTAGGCGGGTGTGTGAAAATTTTCGTGCGGCTCGCCCCGTTTGTGCTTTCTAAAGCGAGGCGTGTCTGGCGTCAATGTCACAAGTGAGTTAGGCTTTGCCTTTTAGCCATGTCATAAACTGGTAGCTGGCTTGTTCTTTTTGGTTGTCCCCGAATTCATACAGCCTGAGCGTGCTTAAGTTGTCTGGTAGGTAGGCTTGGGGGTGGTAGTGGTTCGGGTAGTCGTGCGGATAGATGTAGCCTGCCCCGTAGCCCTCGGCACGCATCTGGGCGGTGACGCCGTTTCTTAGATGCAAGGGGACGGGGGATTGGTCGGTTTCGGCAAGTTTCATCGCACGGTTGATGGCGTTGTAACTGGTGTTGGATTTTGGACTGGTGGCAAGGTAGACCACCGCCTGCCCAAGGATAATCCGTGCCTCAGGCATACCGATACTCTGCACAGAACGCAGTGCTGTGTCCGCCAAAAGTAGGGCGTTGGGGTTGGCAAGCCCGATGTCTTCACTTGCCAAAATGACAAGCCGTCTTGCGATAAAGGCGGGGTCTTCGCCAGCACTTAGCATACGTGCCATCCAGTACAAGGCGGCGTCAGGGTCTGAGCCACGCACGGATTTTATCATGGCGGAGACTAGGTCATAGTGGTTGTCGCCTGACTTATCATAACGCACCAGACTCTGTCCTGCCACACGGGTGACGCTGGCGTTGTCGATGATGATAGGTTCTGGGGCGGACGTCACCAATTCTAACAGATTTAAGGCACGTCTACCATCGCCTTGGGAGAGGTCAATGAGTGCGGTAAGCTCGCTAATTTGAATGGATTTTTTTGATAAAAATGGGTCGTGGGCGATGGCACGTTCCACTAAGGCGGTAATGTCCTCGGGTGAGAGTGGCTCAAGCCGATACACCTGACAGCGGGAGAGCAGTGCGTTATTAACACTAAAAGACGGGTTTTCTGTGGTTGCTCCGATGAACGTGATTTGCCCAGTTTCGACCGCTTGGAGCAGAGCGTCCTGTTGGGCTTTATTGAAGCGGTGAATTTCGTCCACGAATACGACAGGTGGCTCAAAGAATAAGCCATCGTCCGTTGTTAGTAGTTCTCTAAGTTCTTTGACGCCTGCCGAAACCGCTGACAATGGACGAAACGGGCGTCCCACTGCATGAGCTAAAAGCATGGCAAGCGTGGTTTTTCCGATGCCTGCATTGCCATGTAAAATTAAAGACGGCAAAAACCCCTGATGCACGATGTTAAAAATCGGGGCGTTTTCTGCCAGAAGGTGACGCTGTCCAATGACATCGGCAAGCTTGGTGGGGCGTAGGCGTTCGGCTAGGGGGGTGGTTGGGGTCATTGTGCATTAAAAGGGTTAATTATTCTTAAATCATCAATCCATTCAAAGTCTTTGCTATTTCTCGTCATTAATGGCAATTGATAAATAACAGCTGTCGCCAAAATAATTGCATCGCCCAAACTCATCTTTTTGGCTTGGCGAAATTCGGTGGCTTTTTGGATCATTTTATCATCAATGTCATAAAGTTGAATTTCATTAAAAAATAATTCGTATTCAGTTTTATCAATCGGTTCTAATTGATGAAAACCTAGCACTTCTATGACACTAACTTTTGATGCTGATAATTGGTAGGGCTTTAATTTTTCAAAAAGAAAACCGTATTCTGGATTGGTGGTGTAAATAATGATATTACTATCTAATAAAATTGGTGTTTTCATCGGTCAAGTTCCCTATCTTGACGACTTTTTTCAAATTCATCAATATCAATACTTATGCCTGCCATTGCTCTGCGTTGGGCAATGCGTTCTAAAATATTAATGGCTTGGTCAGAATTATCTAATTCTGTTGGTAAAATGGTTGTCTGTGCTACCGACTTTTTTCTCCCAAGCCGAGCCTTAATCATATTGATATAGCCAAATACTTCAAGGCGTTCGCTTTCGGTCAAATCGTAACTGGACTTGTGAATAAGTTCAATCGTATTCATTTTTACTCCCAAATTAAAACCTGCTAAAATGCCCCCATTATACACCCTTTTTTTAGCTTTATGAAATCCAAAACGCCAAGCCCCAAACTCCCACGCCCAATCCGCCCACTCACAGACGGAGAACGCCAAATGGCTCGTTCGGTCTTTGGCGAGTCGCTCGCCCTTGATGACATCAGGCTTACGACAGCGTGGTGGGTGCTAAAAGGCTATGCGGTGTCGCCCAATGGCTGGGTGTATTTTCATCAGGACGATTTTTGTGAGGATTTTAGTGACAAGCCTTTGCACCTGCGGGCGTGGCTTGTGCATGAACTTACGCATATTTGGCAAATTCAACAAGGAATGGCGGTGGTAAGGCGAGCGATATTTAATCGTAAATATGGCTATGAATTTAAAACGGGCAAATCGTTTTTTAATTATGGCATAGAACAACAAGCCAAAATGGTGGAAGATTTTTATATTAGGCGAGAATTGGGAAAAGATTGTACGGCATGGCAAAAATGCGTACCGTTTTTGCAAAGTGGTTAAATTTGCATTTTTAATCAATAAAAAACGCCCTGTAAATACACGGCGTTTTGTGCTTTTGGATAGGTGTTAGCCGTTCGTTTTGGCGGTTTTTCGCACTTCGGTAATGGAGCGACCACCCAAACCATAATTATCCATGTCAATTTCATCAATGACCACCACCGTTGTGGCAGGGTTTTTATTTAGCACTCGCCCAAGCAGTTCGGTGACGCCTTTGATGAGTTCGGCTTTTTGTTCGGTGGTGGGGGCTTCACTACCGCCCGTGACTTTGATATTGACATAAGGCATGATATGCTCCTATTGTGTTAAAAATTAGATTAAAGTTTAAACTATGCCTTTTGGTAGGCAATCCACGCACCCGTCACCAAAGCAACAGTTGCCATGATGAGTGCAGGCACAAAACTCTGACTGACACCATACAAGCCCCCCGCCATGAGCGGTGCGACAATTTGCCCCATACTGTATGAGACCGTAACAAGGGCAATGAGATTTTTACCGCTTTCTTTACTTATCGCCTGAGCGACAGGCATAACAAGCGTAACCGTCCCCATAAACGCACCGCCCACGAGCAAGGCACTTAGCCCATACCCCAGTAAATTTGGCATGATGACGGACAGCAGCACGCCCACCACTTGCGTCATCATGTTGGCAGTCAGTGCCGTGCGTGTGCCAAAGTGCTTATGAATGCTATGCCACACAAAACAAGATGGCACCGCCGATAAGCCAAATACCGCCCAAATATGCCCCACGTTCACATCAGGCAACACCATTTTTGCAAGCAAGGGCAAATACGTGGCGGTGATGATATAACCAAACCCTGCTAACCCATAGAGTGCGATGAGTGCCTTGGCGGTAAGTTTTGGGGTGATGATGAATGCATTGTTTGCTTGGGGGTTGTCTGTTGGTTTTTGCAAAAACAATCCATGCAGTACAAGTAATGATAATGCCACAGCAAGCCCCGAAAGCCAAAGCCATAGCCCAGATGAGTCTATGCCTGCGTCCACGCCCCACACCACAAGCTGTGATGACAAAGCAATGCCAAGCCCAACGCCTGCGTACATGAGCGGCGTGGCGGTGGTGTGTTTTTGTTTGGCAAGTAGCCACATCGATGCTGACACGATACCCAAGGCACTAAACACCCCTGCCAAAAACCGCACCCCACCAATCGCCATGCCACCTGTCAGCACCGACATCAAGCCAAGGCACACGCTCGTGCCTATAAGAGCAATCAAGGCAAAGATATTTGATTTGTCCGCCTTGATACGCACAGCGAAGAGTGCTCCGACTAAGTAGCCGACATAGTTCGCTGACGCCACCCAGCTCCCTTGTGCCACGCTGAGCACGCCGTCTGTTACCATGTACGGGTACAACGCCGTATAAGCAAAACGCCCAAAGCCCATGACAAGGGCGAGTATGAGTGCGGATTCAAGTCCATTTTTTAGGGCAGATGATTTCATGGTATTAAAAATAGGGTTGTGGTCTAAAAAGTACGCTGAAAATAGGTTTTTCTTGCCGCATACTTTTTAAAATAAGACCAAAAATATCAATGATTGAAATATTCTAGCAACCCTCTATAATAAGGTAAATAGCATAAATCCGAAAATAGTGTTCGCCCTGCTGAACAATCAACCCAGTTTGACAAACATTTAACAAGACAAACCCCGTGCAATATCTTAACGACATGGCAATTTTTGTGGAAATTGTCCGCAGTAAAAGCTTTTCAAAAGCAGGCGTCCATCTCTCCATGCCAAAATCCACACTTTCTGAACGTATCAAGCGACTGGAAAAATCGCTCGGCGTACAACTGTTAAACCGCACCACACGCAAGATTGAGCTGACCGAAGCAGGCGAGCTGTATTTTGACAAAGCCCAAAAAATCATCGATGACGCACTGGCAACCCATGAGCTGATTAGCGACTTTGGGCAAGGGGTGCAGGGCGAGGTGAGAATTTCTTTGCCTGTGGATTTTGCTTATGAATTCATCGCCCCCATTATCCCTAAGTTCTGCGAATGCTACCCTGATGTCAGGCTGTCTTTTGATTTAAATTCTCGTAAGGTGGATTTGGTGAGTGAGCCTTATGATGTGGTCATTCGGCTGTGGACGGCAGACAGCGATAGCTTGGTGAATCATCTTAGTTTTGATTTGGACGGTGGGCTGTATGCTTCGCCAGAGTATCTAAATGCACACGGCGCGCCACAAAGCCCCGATGAGCTGTATCAACATAAGCTCATTCGTATCAAGGCAGGCTACAATCGGCAATGGCGACTGTTTGACAGGCAGGGGATAGAGACTATCATTCAGGCGGACGGTTCGCTGTTTTCAAACAGCTTGGGATTTACGCTACGGCTTGGCTTGCAGGGGCTTGGCGTGGTTGCTTTGCCGCACATGGTGGTAAACCGTGCCGTCAAGGCAGGCAAGCTTGTCAGGGTGCTGCCTGATTGGCGGCTTATGCCCATTCGGGTTTATGTCCTTACCACGACCCGACTGCTCCCTGCCAAAGTGCAGGCGTGGATTGGGTTTTTAAAAAATGAGCTTGTTGATGATAAATGATGAGTATGTGGGGAGTTGTTGTGCACTCTACAAAATGAAAAAGTACCACGGTTTCCGTTCGTGGTGAGCCTGTCGAACCATGGCGGAAACCGACCCTTTGACAAGCTCAGGGCGAGCGGTTTCCGTAGTAAAATTCAATTTTGTTGGCTGTAAGTGCAAACCAAAAATTCGGTATCGTTAATTCATCATGCCTTTGGGTAGATTTGCAGGGGCAAATCACATTTGCCCTGTGATAAAGATAAAGTGTTGATTTTTGCGCGAATGTGATTCACCCCTACAATCCAAAAATAATCATCAAACAATCAATAAGTTACCATTTTAAGTTGCAACGGAAGTGGCTTAATTAAAATTTAAGCCAAACTCTACCCAATCCCCACCCCAGACAATTCTCTTGCCAATCGCCCAGCCGAATTGTCGGTCAACCCACCCACAAAATCAAGGGCGGTCAGATAGCCTTGATACAAGGATTGGTTGGTGTTGATGTGATAGTCATTGCCCAAAAGTTCTAGGATAAGCGTGTGTTTGACACCCAATTCTTGCCCTGTTAATCTTGCGTGAATGGCTGGCACAATCAACTCCAAAATCGCCCCAAGACAACCAAAACTTGCCACTTCAATGGACAGCTTGCTTGGGTGTTTGTAGATTTTTTGGCGGGCAAGTTCTTTGGCGTTTTGCAAGCAGTCCTTGACCCGATTATCACACACCGACAACAAATCCTTATGGGCAAATTCCCCCGCCAAAAGCTCATCGTGATGAGCCAAAAACCGCTCCTTGACCTCATCAATGGCAAGCCCAATCGCCTTGCCACGCATCGCCCCGATACGCTGGGCAAGAATTGGGATTTTTTGGTATTTTGCAAAATCATCTTGTAATAAAATGCTTAAAATCTCGGCAAATTTATCCACATCAATGAGTTCAAGCTCCACCGCATCTTCTAAATCCAAAATCGCATAACAAATGTCGTCCGCCGCCTCCATCAAATACGACAAGGGGTGCCTTGCCCATTTGTCATCACCAAGTTGTTTTAAGTCTAAGGCTTTGGCAACTGCACGGATTAGGGGCATCTCACTTTGATAAATATTAAATTTGACTTGGGGCTTATCATTGTCAAAACTTCCCCAAGGATATTTAAGCAAAGTCCCAAGACTGGCACAGGTTAGTCGCATTCCGCCTGCGTCTTGGTACATTTCAAGATTGGCGACAATTCTTAGGCTGTGGGCATTACCTTCATAAGTGGTCAAATCCGCCTTTTCTTTGTCGCTAAGCCATTGTAAATAAAAAGAATTTTTACAAAACCATTCACGCAAGGCATCTTCGCCTGTATGCCCAAACGGTGGATTGCCCAAATCGTGTGCAAGGCACGCCACCTGCACCAGCGTGCCGATGTCTTGGGGGCTGATATTATCGGGCAGTAATTGCCTGTCCGCTAGGCTGACGCCCACGCTGTTGCCCAAACTTCGCCCAACGCTTGCCACTTCGACGCTGTGGGTTAGGCGATTGTGGGTGTGGTCGGACTTGGCAAGGGGGTGAACTTGGGTTTTTCGCCCCAATTTGCGAAAGGACGATGAAAACACCACACGGTCATAATCGGTATGAAATTGGCTACGAATGGGCGAATGCTCGCCACGCATTTCACGAATTTCGCCATTTTCAATCCATAGGCGGTCGGCACAGAGTAGGGATTGCCATTTTTGAGTGTGGGTCATTTTTTATCCTTAACATTATCCTTAAAATCTGGGGCGTGTTATTCCTTCACCGCCACCGTTACCGTATAAGTTTTACCTTGTTTTAATTTATCGGCATTGCCAAAGACTTCGGTAAAAGAGCGTTTCATAAAATCCCGTAGCCCATTAATCGTAACCACATAAAACCGCCCACCGATTTCCATTCTTTCATAAGCGTCCAAAAGGTACAAATAATGCTGTTCTTTACTTGCCTTGGCGGGTAGATTACTCATCACAAGACTAAATTTTCGCTCTTTTGGCACATGGGCAAAGCCATTTGAAAGCATGACTTCAGTATTTTTTAGATTATTTTTTTGGCAATTAAGGCGGGCATATTCCACCGCCACAAAGTCTTTGTCGATGAGTAAATGCTGACCGTTTGGGCATTCTCGCCCCGCCGTCATACCAAGCACGCCATAACCACAGCCTAAGTCTATGCTGTTGTCGTCCGCTTTAAAATCAATATAATCAAGGAGCATCAGACTACCTTCGTCCAGCTTTTCGGGGCTAAACACCCCCCAAGTGCTGGTAAAAGTAAAGGGCTTGCCAAGCACTTCTTGGGTAAAGATCAAATCATTTCGCCAAAGTTTTGATTTTTCTAATAAAATTGGGTCAATTTTGTGGGTCATAAAAACCTTCGTATGATGATTGAAAAAAGCCATTATAACAAGCTTTTAAAAAAAGACTACCCCCTCGGGTGATGTTCCTCGTGCAGTGCCTTTAAGCGTGCAGTAGCAACGTGTGTATAAATCTGCGTGGTGGACAAATCCTTATGCCCTAAAAGCAGCTGAACGCTCCTTAAGTCCGCCCCGTGGTTCACAAGATGGGTGGCAAAAGCGTGACGTAGCGTGTGCGGACTGATGGGCTTTTTTATGCCAGCAAGGGCGGCATATTTTTTTATCATATGCCAAAAGTTATGCCGTGTCATGTAGCCGCCTTGCTCGGTGAGAAAGACCGCTTGGCAGTCTTTTTTGCCTACAGGGATAAGGGTGTGACGCACGCCAAGGTAGCGATTTAGGGCATCTGTGGCGTACTGCCCAAGGGGAATGAGCCGTGTTTTGTCGCCTTTGCCAGTGATTTGTAGCCAACCTGCCGACAGATTTAATTCAGAAAATTCAAGCCCCACAAGCTCACTCACCCGCAGTCCGCAGGCGTATAAAACCTCAAACATTGCCTTATCTCTGATGGACAATATATCCTCGCCTGTGACGACCGATAAAAGGGCGGTGACGTCTTCTTCGCTAAGGATTTTTGGGAGGGATTTTTTGACTTTGGGCTGGGCGATGGTGAGGCATGGGTTGTCGTCTCGGGCACCGATGTCGATTTGCCATAGAAAAAACCCCCGCAAGCTTGCCAAGCTTCTGGCGATGGTTCTTGGGTTGGTTTCTTTGCTTTGTAGGAAACTTAAATAATTCGCCACATCGTAGTCTTGCCAGCGTTCTAGTGGCTTTGGGTTGTAGTCGATGGCAAGCCGTAAATCCCGTGCGTAGGCGTTTTTTGTGTGCATGGATAAGCCTCGAGCGGTCATTTCTTCTCGGTAGGCGATAAGACAGGCAGGGTCGTTGGCAAGCTCTGCCTTGATGGGGCGTGGGGTGGCGGCTCGGCTTTTACTCATGTTATTTTTTTCTTAGGCTGTAATGATAGACGCCGTCCGTTTCACTTTGGGTGAGGAGCGTATGCCCAAGGTGACGGCAGAAATTGGGAATGTCACGGGTGGTGGCAGGGTCGGTGGCGATGACGGTCAAAATGTCACCGCTGCTTGCTTTTCTGATGGCTTGGTGTAAAAGCATGACAGGTTCAGGGCAAATTAGCCCCGTGGTGTCAAGCGTGATGGGTGTGTCTGTCATTGGTGTGTCTCTAAAAAATCTAAATAACGTTTAAAGTTTACCTTAAATAAATACGGCAGGGCGAACCACACAATCAGCCCTAAAAAGCCTGACATACTGGCAAAGACGGCATCGTGTTTTATAA
>JAUNEE010000087.1 GCA_030525705.1 Moraxella sp. | reverse complement strand
AACCTCAGCCTTCCAAGCTGATGGTGCGGGTTCGATTCCCGCCACCCGCTCCATTATTGCAAGTAATTTTTTGCAGTTTTGCTCTTGTAGCTCAGGGGTAGAGCACTTCCTTGGTAAGGAAGAGGCCATGGGTTCAATTCCCATCAAGAGCTCCACATTAAAAAAGAAGCCCTTACTTTATTGTAAGGGTTTTTTGTTTTTAGGTCAATGTTAATCTTGGTGTGTTTGCTGCGGTGTCGTGGCGTGCATTTATTTTTGTAAGTGTTCTATTGTTAACGCTTGGGTAAGTCTGAGTGCTGCTACCTGCTATTTATGTGGTGTGTCTTTGTAGGAATTTTTTGTTTTAAAGCCGTTCTTGTTTTTATGGAACGGCTTTTTTGATGGGGCTTTTTTGGACTTTTAGGGCTTTTGGGTGGTTTTTGGATTATCTGCTAGCCAACGCTCTGCCAGTGTTGCCATGGTCGCCACGCCAATCGGCATCATCTTTTCATCAAATCGCACTTTTGGGTGATGTACGGGGTAGACCGCACCGTTTTCATCGGGACTTGGGTTGCATAGATGAAAATACACGCTCGGCACTTCATTGGCATAATAAGAAAAATCCTCTGATGCGTGCTGAGCCATGCCGTCCACCACGGGGCACACGCCCGACAAAAGTTCGTCCATGTAGCCACGCATTTGGGCGGATAAGGTTTCATCATTGATAAGTACAGGGCAATCACACCTAAACTCTAGCTCGGCGGTGCCACGATAACTTTGGGCGATGCTGGTGGCAAGCTCGGGCAAGCGTTTTTTGATGTATTCACGGCCATCATTAGAAAACGTCCGCACCGTCCCCTCAATGATGGTTTCATCGGCAATGATATTCATTGCCCCATTGGAGCGAAATCCGCCCATTGTGATAACGCAGCTTTGGTCAAAAGGTAATTCTCGGGCGATAATCGCTGGCGTGCTAATGACGATTTGTGAGCCGATGTAGACCGTATCTACGCCATGATAAGGCATGGCTCCATGAGTAGATATGCCTTTGATTTTTATGGTAAAATTGTTGGCAGATGCCATCGCAATGCCTGATTTTA
This sequence comes from Moraxella sp., assembly GCA_030525705.1. Classification (GTDB taxonomy): domain Bacteria; phylum Pseudomonadota; class Gammaproteobacteria; order Pseudomonadales; family Moraxellaceae; genus Moraxella. The sequence goes on along the minus strand of JAUNEE010000087.1, from coordinate 812 downwards.
GGGCAATCCCTGTCAAGGGGGCGTTCGGGGCGACGTGCAAGGCGAGAGCGGCATCGACCTTGGGATTTTGTAGAATGCCCGCATCTACCATCGCTCGCCCGCCAATGAGCAGTTCTTCAGCAGGTTGAAAGATAAGTTTGACACAGCCATTTAGATTTGCTTCATTTTGTTTTAAGAGTTTGGCGGTCATGAGTAGAATGGTGGTGTGCATATCATGTCCGCAGGTGTGGCTGTTATCGCCTGTGGCGGAAAACGGCAAGCCTGAACATTCTTTAATTGGCAGGGCGTCCATGTCAGCCCGTAAAAGAAGGGTTTTGCCTTTGGTGGGGTCGCCAATCAAAGCTGTAACCCCATTGTTACCTATGTCTTTTGGGGTAAGTCCGTAGCTTTGTAAGGCGTTTTTGATGTAGGCGGTTGTGTTGGGCAAGTCAAAGCCCAGCTCGGGAATTTGGTGTAGGTGGCGATAATGGGCAACGGCTTCTGTGAAGTCCGTTTCGGCGTGGTGCAGGTAGTTCATTTTTAGTCCTTTTTCGCTTCTTGGGATTGATGATTGTAGCTTGGTCAAAGAAAAATCTCAAGAATGGGCGATTTTTGGGCGATTCTTCTGTAATAAAGAGGGGCTTAACATCAAGTTTTAGAAAAACTGGCGGTGATAAGCTTTTCAAAGTCCTAGTTGTGTGCTATAATGTGTTTAAGATATAGCAGGCAGTCGTCTGTCTATCGTTGTTTCATTGTTTTCATAAAATGAGGATTGAACCATGGCCAAAGCCAAATTTGAACGTAACAAACCGCACGTTAACGTCGGCACCATC
>JAUNEE010000086.1 GCA_030525705.1 Moraxella sp. | reverse complement strand
CAAGCCCAAGGCATTAATACCTCATCGACCATCATTTTGGGCATGGCGATTAGTAATGGGCTTATCGGTCTGGCAGGTGCGTTATTTGTGCAGACGCAAGGCTTTTCTGACGTGTCGATGGGTATCGGTACGATTGTTATTGGACTTGCAGCGGTAATTATCGGTGAGGCGGTACTAAATACCAAGCGAATTTTTTTAATGACTTTGGCGGTGATTATCGGGGCGATTTTGTATCGTTTGTTTGTGCAGATTGCCCTGTCAAGCGAGATGCTGCGTGGTATTGGTTTTAAGTCTCAGGATTTGAACTTGGTCACGGCGTTGCTCGTGGTGGTGGTTTTGATGTTGCCAAAAATCAAAGCCAAGCTTTTAGGTAATAAAGCCAAGGGGGTGTCATCATGATGCAAGCGACCGATTTACGCCTGACGTTTAATGCAGGCACACCGATTGAGAATCCTGCTTTGCGTGGGCTTAGCTTAAACATCGCTGAGGGTGAATTTGTGACCGTCATCGGTACGAATGGTGCGGGCAAATCCACTTTTTTAAATACCATCAGCGGCGCATTAAAGGTCGATAGCGGCATGATTAAAATCAACGGTACGGACGTTACTCGCCAAAGTACGCATAAGCGTGCAAAGCTTGTGGCACGGGTATTCCAAGATCCCATGGCGGGAACGTGTGAGGCGTTGACCATTGAAGAAAATATGGCACTGGCGTTTAAGCGGGGGTGGGGTCGTGGGCTTATCGGGGCGTTAAATGCCAAAAACCGTGAGCTGTTCAAAGAAAAGCTATCTGTATTAAAACTGGGGCTGGAAAACCGCTTAAGCGACCGTATCGGACTGTTGTCGGGTGGACAACGCCAAGCGGTAAGTCTTTTGATGGCAAGCTTACAGCCCTCGAAAATCCTATTGCTTGATGAGCATACCGCTGCCTTAGACCCGAAGACGGCAGCCTTTGTGCTGGAGCTGACAGACAAGATTGTCCAAGAAAATGGGCTAACCACCATGATGGTGACGCATTCCATGCAGCAGGCGCTAACGCACGGTACACGCACAGTCATGCTCCATCAAGGACAAGTGGTGCTAGATGTGTCAGGCGATGAGCGAAAAGGCATGACGGTGCAGGATTTGCTTTTGATGTTCGAGCGGACACGGGGCGAAAAAGTCGAAGATGACAGTTTGATTTTAGGTTAAGTTTTGAGTTGTTTTAGAATTTGGGGGGTGAATGATGAGTAATTGTGAGGGTTGTGAGAGCAATGTGGCACACCTTTTGGTGACTTGCCAAGATCAGTCGGGCATTGTGCAGGCGGTATCAGGTTTTTTATACCAACGAGGGGCGAACATTATCAGTCTAGACCAGCATACCACAGAGGCTTATGGTGGCAAATACTTTATGCGGGTGGCGTTTCATATGGAGGGTTTAAATGCCCAGCTGGCTGATTTGAAGTGGGGTTTTTCAGTGGAAGTGGCTGAAAAATATGCAATGACTTGGCAGCTTTTCGACCGTGCGACGCCAAAGAAAATGGGTATTTTGGTTTCAAAAGAAGACCATGCCCTGCTTGAGCTTTTGTGGCGTTATAGCCGTGGGGCGTTGCCTTGTGTTATCACTAAGGTTGTGTCAAATCACGATACTTTGCGTGAGGCGGTAGAGCGTTTTGGCATTGAATTTGTTCATGTACCTGTCGATAAAGATGATAAAGAAGCGGCTTATGACACCATGCACGACCTGCTGGCAGACTGTGATTTGCTGGTTTTGGCACGGTATATGCAAATTTTAAGTCCGAAATTTGTGGATAAATGGCAGGGGCGGATTATCAATATCCATCACTCGTTTTTGCCTGCCTTTATCGGGGCAAATCCGTACAAACAAGCTTTCGAAAAAGGCGTAAAACTCATCGGTGCAACTGCTCATTATGTCACTTCTGAGCTTGATCAA
>JAUNEE010000031.1 GCA_030525705.1 Moraxella sp. | reverse complement strand
CCACAGGCGAAATGTCGTCAAAATAGACACCGTCCACAGGGGCGACCCATTTGCCCCCGATGAAGTTGTCATATTGGGATTTGAAGTGGACTTTTGCCCCTTCGGTATTGGGATTGGCATAACGCATAACAATTTCCTTATCACTGGTGAGAAAAATTTTGGTAAAACCAAAATGACGCAATCACTCTGATTGCAAGGGTTGGGGATTGGGATAACGCTTAGTTATGATAACCTTAACGATATCTTATGGCTTATAATGCCCAAAATTTTGAAACTTAGCAAACAGTTGTTTGTATAATTTTTATAACAAATCATTGCTGAATTATTAAAAATTTTGGCAGTTGGATTGCTTGAAAAGGGGATTATTTTATGAGAGAATAATAATGTTTCTTAATAATAAGCCATTTTTTTGACATTAAAATGATGACCGATTTTTTAATAAAATTGCTTAATAAAAAAATACTATTTTCATTGGTATTTTTGGGGTTTTGCTGTATTTTGGGGCTTGGACTTTTCTAGTGCGACTTTCTGTTTTGTCGGCTTTCCCCTAGTGCTCTTTATTCAATCAAAAAATAATTCAGATGAGAAAGGCGGTGCTTTTAAAGATTATCGTTTTATTACTCAAACAACTTTGATGGTCTTGATTTCTTATTTGGCTTTTATGTTACAATATTTGTCAATTCCAAATACCAACAAGCTCATTCAAGGCCAAGAATTACAAAAAGGCAGTTATTATATTCCAGAATACAAATCAGTGCGTACAAGGTCTGATTCGGTATTGTTATTAAAAAACAACAAGGGCGGACAAGCGGTTGTTTGTTCTTTTATTCACGCAGGGAATTGTCCATATTATAACAGTTATAATAATGACATTTATGTAGAATTTATCACACCCAGACGCAATTTTCGTCAAATAATTTTGGGGTATAATGCCGTTGGTGTGGCTTATCATATTCATCATAAAGATACAATTACAGACAAAGCGTATTTTATCAAAAAATATAATGATGAATTTAAAAGTATTTATTTGTTTTTAATTTCTTTAAATATTTATATGGGATTTTTATTATACATTAAATACAGTTATGACATTAAGATAAGGCATTCATTTAAAGTAACTTTTTCTAAATTGTCGGACGGCGTATTTTGTGTATTTATGACTTTATTTTATTGTATTTATTTGTTTGTATTTTTTATTGCATAGGTTAAAATGGGTTGGACTTTAAAAATCCAACCCAAAAACTTACTCGCTTTCTTCCTTTGGCGGTACAGGAGCAAACCACCCCACCAACAATAGCCCAAGCCCCACACCAATAAATGACACAATGCGAGCCACGCCCCCGCTATTACCCAAATCAACCAAAAACAATTTGACCACCACCACGCCAATCAAGCCAACGCCCACCACCCACAGCGAGCGAGCCTCTTGTTTTGTGCCTGTCATCATCAGCCCAATGCCCATCACCGCCCACAGTAGGGACAGGCTGGTTTGAATGGCAAAATCGCCAAACAACACCCCAAAGTCCCACGCCACACCGCCATAAAAATGCCAAGTCCGCACCACCACCGCACTGACACACAGCCACGCCAAAACCGCCCCTGCTTTGATAAGGGGCGAACGATAAGCACTCATCGCTCGGGTGTTTAACGCCTTAACAAACAACACCGCCAAGCCCACCTGCACCATATCCACCGCATTGATGATGGGTAACCTGCTACCAATCGCCACAGGTTTTGACACCGCCACATCAACCAGCCAAAGGCTTGCCACACTAAGGCATAGTAGCACGCCCCACCTTTGATAAGCATTGCCAAACCGCCCAAAATATGGCACAAACAAAACCACCGCAAGCACCGCCAAACTTGCCACGCCCCACAAATGAGCAAGGCTAATGAGCGGACTTTGGGCGAGCATTAGACTTGCCACGCCAAGCACAAGGGCAAGGTTGGCAAAGTGCAGGCGAGTTTGCCACCATCTGTCCAGCCGTTGTACCGCCAAACTCATCGCCCCCAAGATAGCACTTGCCACACCAAGCACAGCAAGGGCAAGCGTGGTTGGACGCTCCAAAACCGCATTGATAAGGGTCAAAACCATCAATGGCACAAAGCCCAAACTTATCACGGCAAGGGCGTGCCAATGGCGTTTTAGGGCGACTTTGGTAAGTTTGACAAAGCCCACCAGCACGGCAAAACTTGCCCACAAAGACCAACCAAAGTGTAAGTTATTATCAATAATACGAGTTTCCAAAAGCGACCCAAAGCCTGCCATTAGCCCAATCAGCCCAAACAAAATCGTCAAAACCCCAGAGCCTGTTAATAAAGATGACGGTTTGTGTTGGTGTGGGCTTTTGTTTTGGTGTGGATTAAGGTGCAACGCCCCTGCCAAGACAAGCATAGCAAGCCCTGCACTTAGGCTAACAATGCCAATATTATTAAGTAAAACAATGGCATAAATCAAAGTCCACGCACAGGCAATAGGGGCAAACACCGCCACCACTTTATGATAAGTCCGATACGCCCACACGCCAAGCAGGGCAAGGGCAACAGTCAGCACCCAAGTGGTAACAAGCTCGCCAAACCACAAACTTGGCAAAATCAGAGCGTGCGTTAGGGTAAGTCCCAAGCCAATGTTTTGGGTGCTCGTTTCCCAGCGAGCTGATTTGTACGCCCCTTGCCAATTGCCCCACAGCCCATAGACCAAAAACCCTGCCAGCACCTGCCACAGCGTGCCATATGGGCTACCTGCCAAAATATGTTCGCCATACGAGCCGTGATATTCGCCAAACCACAACACCGCACTTAGTACAAACAACAACAAGGCAAAACAACGCACCTGCACCGCCTGTTGCCTTAGTCCAAAGGCATAAACCAACGCCCCTTGCAATGCCCACAGCCCAATCGCCAATTTGTCATCAAAACCCAGCCCAACACCAAGTGCGACAAACAACAGCACAAGTAGCCCTAAGGCGTGGCTAAGGTTAGGGGCTTGATTAAAAAACCGTTCGTGCTGAGCTTGTCGAAGTACAGCGGTTTTTTCGTTGTCTTTTGACTGACTTGTGAACGAAAATCTTTGATTGACAAAGGCAAACACCGCATATAACCCTGCCAAGCCCCACGCCATCAGCATTGTCGCCTTATCGCCCAACAGTGTTACAGCATTATACAAAAACAAAAACCCTGCAAAAGCACTGCCAAACAGCACGCCTGCGTCTACCTTGCCCGCCTGTAAGCCCGACTTAATATAATGCTCAAAAATTAGGGCAAGCGGTGCGTCATTGGCAAGGGAAGGTAGCTGTTCATTGGTACAAGTGCGACTGTACGCACAGACCATATAGCCATACAATGCCAAGTGATACACGCCAAACACACTGCTGGCAAGCCACGCCCCAAGCCTTTGCCCATCATCAAGTCCGCCTTGCCACAAAAAGGCAAGGGCAAAAGTCCCGACCACGCTAATGGCGTTCAAACTACGCCACGCCCGCCAGTTGGCGATGACGGCAATGCCTGTATTAAGCACCGCCAAATAAGCAAACAACGCCAGATAATTATTACTGCCTGTGGCGGTCAGTAGGGGCGTTGCCAAGCCACCAATTAGGGCGATTTGTGCCAAGATTTTGGCATCTTGACGCACGGCAAGGGCGATTTTGGCAACGACCGCCAGCACCATTAACACAAAGGCAGTCGTGGGCGAGAGCAGATGAGCCAGTTTGAGCGATGCCAAAGTGGTCAAATACATCACTGCCAAGCCAAAGCCTTGTAAAATCAAGCCATACTCACGGCGTTTTTGGGTTAGGCGTAGCCCCACGCCTGTCGCTACAAGCCCAGACACGCCCACCGCCAAATAGCGTAGCCAAATTGGGGTTTCAATATAATGGCTTGCCAATTTTAACAAAAACGCCAAGCCCAAAAACAGCAGGGCAATACCCACCTTTAAAATCGGATTGCCTTTACTAAACCACGCCAACACAGGTTGTATGACGGAGATTGGCTCGGAGCGTTTGGTGGTTTTAGGTTTGAATTTTTTCTTAAAATTGGGGCGTGTCTTGTCTTTTGTATTTGTTGCTAAGGCTTGTGTGGTTTGCCCGAATGGTTGTTCAATAAGCGGTTCGGTTGGTTGCGTAGCCAGTTCGGTTGCGTGGGTTGGAATTTCGCTTGTATTGTCCGTTAAAGGTTCGGATAAGGGTGTAAAAACCTGCTCGGATAAGGGGTTTGGCAATGGCTTGGGCGGTTCGCTAAACTCGTTGAAAGGATTTGGCGAATGTGCCAAAGGGTCTGATGTGGGGAATGTGTTTGGCGTGGTCGGGGCAGGCGTGTGGGCAATCGTATGGTTAAGGCTTGCTTTATACCTGATGTCATTGGCGTGTTTTTGTCTGTCCAATTCTTTATACAAACGATTGATTTCATTTTGCAAGTCGTCAAGCCGTTCACCAAGCGTATCAATCTGACTTTTATGCCCAAGCACCATCAAAAATAGGATAATAATTACAATCGCCCCAAACATTGCCATCGCACACCCCAAAAAAATGTTTGATATAGCATAACATAAAATTTACACATAGGGAATTAAGAATACCTATTATTTCCCTACTTGTCCGCTGGTGGTGCTCCCGACAACGGCTTGGCTTGGCACTCGGGCGAACTCAGTCAGCATAAACGCCAGTAAAAACACCACGCCCAGCATAACAAGCAGGCACGAAACCATAATCATTGATAAACCCAAATTTTTCATCGCTATCCCCCTTAGGATTGGCTAGACAAAGTTATAATTATAAAGTCGTAATTTCTTTATGGGTTTGTAGTAAATTGATTTGACCTAATTTTACAATTGATAAAAACAATCATTTTTATGATTTTAATTTATAACCAAGCGTTATACTAAGAATTCAATAAAGGTTTTGTGGTTTTAAAAGCGGTAAAAAACCGATTAAACCAACATTAACTCGCTTTAAGTTGCATTAAAAATCCCCATAGATTTTGTTTTGCCACAAAAAAGCTTGCGACTGGCGTGTTTTTTTATTTGATTTTATAAAATTATTCAATTGACTTTTTATAATTATTTCATTTGTAATGATAATCTCTTATAAAAAAAAGGGGTTGTGTTATGATGATAATATCTTTATCTACTTTGGTGATTATTACAGTCATTGCAACATTGATTTATTGGGTTAAGTCCTTGATTATAATGTCAAAAAATACCTTATTTTTGATTTTGGGCATTTTCTTTTCGCCTTTTACTCAGCTTGGTTATTTTTTTAGTCGGCGAAACAAAATGGATAATAACCAAGCCACAGCAATGAAACGCTTTTTTATGGTAATTGGCATTTATCTTGTCATCTTTGTTTTTTATATGGTGGTATTAACCAATCAAATCACGCAAATATAAACAATGTGAACAATAAAAAAGCGTATTATCAAATACGCTTTTTTAAATCACCCATTCAACATTCTACTCGCCTTTAAGGCAAAATAACTTAAAATCCCATCACAGCCTGCCCGTCTAAACCCCATTAGGCTTTCTAAAATTACGCTTTCGGTTAGCCAGCCGTTTTGGATTGCCGCCATATGCATGGCGTATTCGCCAGAGACTTGATAAGCAAAGGTGGGTACGCCAAAGTTATCTTTGACTTCTCGCACAATGTCAAGGTAGGGTTGCCCTGGTTTGACCATCACCATATCTGCCCCCTCTTTGATGTCAAGGGCGACTTCTCGTAGGGCTTCTAGGCGGTTGGCAGGGTTCATCTGGTATTGTTTTTTATGTCCTTTTAGGTTGCCTGAACTGCCCACCGCATCTCTGAATGGACCATAATAGGCGGACGCATATTTGGCAGAATACGCCATAATCGCCGTATTGACAAAACCACCGCTTTCAAGTGCCGACCGTATCGCCCCAATCCGACCGTCCATCATATCACTTGGCGAAATCACATCTGCCCCTGCTGATGCGTGGGCAAGGGTTTGTTTGACAAGGGCTTCGGTGGTAATGTCATTTAGCACATAGCCCGTCTCGTCAATGATGCCGTCCTGCCCGTGCGTGGTGTAGGGGTCTAGGGCGACATCGGTCATCACGATAACATCAGGGCAAGCGTCCTTAATCGCCTTGACCGCTCGCACCGCCAGCGTGTCGGGGTGGTAGGCGTTGTCGCCACCCGGGGTTTTTAAATTGAGGTCAATTACAGGAAAAATGTCCACCGTCATCACACCTTCGGCTTGGAGTTCCTTGACATATTGCACGGTCAAATCAATGGATAGGCGTTCCACTTCGGGCATAGATTTGATGCTTTGACGCTCGTTTTGTCCTTCAATGACAAATAGGGGGGCAATCAAATGACAAGGTTTTAAATCGGTTTCGGCAGTCATCGCTCGCATTGCGTCCGAAATACGCAGACGGCGTAGGCGGGTGCTTGGGAAGGTTTCTAAAAATTGCATAATCATTTGTCAAAAAGCTAAATTAGAATATTGTAGCAGGTTTGATGATAAAAGCAAGTGGATAAATCCTAGTCACTCTTTTTAAAGCCAGACAAATACGCCACCCAACCAACCGCAATGGCAGGAATGCTATTAAAAAGATAAAAAATGTTTGTTTTTAAAAATAAACCAAAATTATAATGAGTGGTTGTTGTTAAATAGCGTTCAAATTCAACATAAGTTTGTGGGTTGTTAATGCCGTGCATCCAATCAAATATTTGCAATACCATTTTATCAATCGCAAGATTGTCAAAGGCGATTATCAAGTAATCTTGTGGAATAAAACAAAAAACAGTAAGCATTACCATATAACCAAAGCCAATATTATTGATGATTTGATTGGCTGTTTGGGGCAATGATTGGCGAAAAAAGACAATGAATAAATATAAGAATCCCCCAATGACAATAAACAAAACTTTTGCAATCATTAGGTAAAAACTGGAAAATTGGATAAATAATGCTTCATCTTTAAACTCATAAAAATGTTCAAATTCCATTCCACCAAAATGCAAAGTGATATAAGCCATTATTGACAATAAAGCACCCACTAAAATTGAGAAATAACTTTTTTGTTGATTGATAATGTCAATTAAAGACAATATACCTGCAATGATTGTTGGTAAATACAACAAAATGATGACAAGATAAAATAAGAGAAGCGCTATTAGCATTTTTTAATACCCAATTTTAGGAATAAAGGTATGGTATCAAAAAATTAAATCAAGTTTTATGAATTTTTAATGAAAAATTCATTCGCCCATTAAATAAGTGGTTCACTGCACACAATAATCCCATTATTATCGGCATAAACATAATCATCTTGATGGAATTTAACATTGCCAATGCTTAATACCACACCGACATCGCCCACGCCTTTTCTTACGCTTTTTTGGGGAATGGCAGCTAGGGCATACACACCCAAATCTAGGCTAGCAAGGGCGTCCACATCTCGCACGCAGCCGTAGATAATCACGCCTTGCCAGTGGTTTTTGACGGCAGATTCAGCAATCATGTCACCCATCAAAGCACAGCGAAAACTTGCCCCGCCGTCCACCACCAGCACTTTGCCTGTGCCATCGGTGGCTAGAAGTTCTTTGACACGGGAATTGTCCTCAAAGCATTTGACGGTAACGATTTGCCCACAAAAGGCGGTTTTGCCCCCAAACGGGCGAAAAAACGCCCCGTTTAGATTGGGATAAAGCACTTGAATGGACTTGGTTTCGTTATTGTCCAATAAATCACAGGTGTTAAAAGTGGTCATAAATTGTCCTTAATCTTGACAGATGAATGGGTTGGGCGGGATTATTTTAGCTTAAAAAGAAAAAACTTGCCAAGGGTGACAAGTTTTTTGTGTAACAAGATTTTATGCGATTAGAACAGACCGCCAATCCAAGAGGTCATGCTCCGCCACATACGGGTAATAAAGCCGACTTGGGCGACTTCCTCGGCAGCAACCAAAGGCACGCTGGCGACAGGCTGTCCGTCCACGGTGGCGATGAGCTGCCCAAGCTCCTGTCCACGGGCGATGGGTGCGGTGATGTCGGGATTGATTTGGGTGATGGTGTGGATTTTTGCACTTTGGGTCTTGGTGGTAAGGACTTTTAGGGCATCCTCGGTAATGAGTTCCACTTTGTCGCTTTTGCCGAAGCGAACAGGGGCGTTGGCGATACTTTGACCTTTCGGTGCTTTGGTGGCGTTCTCAAAATGCCCGAAGCCGAAGCTTAATAGTTCACGGGTTTGGTCGGCACGGGCTTGCATACTTTTTGCACCCATAACAACGGCAATAAGACGCATGCCGTCACGGTTGCTAGAAGCGACAAGGCAGTAACCTGCTTCGTTGGTGTGCCCTGTTTTTAGACCATCTACGGTGCTGTCGGTTAACAGTAGGGTGTTTCTATTGCCTTGGGTGATGCCGTTATAGGTGAAAGATTTTTCGGCATAGATGGGGTAATACTGCCCGCTATCTCTAATGATGGCACGGGCTAGCACCGCCAAGTCTTTGGCACTAGAGGCGTGGTTTTCGGCAGGCATACCTGTGGCATTCACAAAATAGGTGTTGGTCATGCCCAGTTTCTTCGCCTCTTCATTCATTAAAGTGGCAAAGGCACTCTCAGAGCCTGCGATATGCTCAGCGACTGCTTTTGAGGCGTCATTGCCCGACTGAATGATAATGCCACGCAGCATATCAATGGCGGTGGCGGTTTTCCCCACGGGGACGTACATACAAGATTCGGTGCTTTTGCCACGACACCACGCATTCTCACTCATCATGATGGGCGTGTCTTCGCTGAGTTGTCCGCTTAATAGACGCTGCTCCACGATGTAACTGGTCATCATTTTTGTTAAAGAGGCAGGTGCGAGGGCGTTGTCCGCATTTTTTTGGGCAAGCACTTCGCCTGTGTCATAATCCATCAGGATGTAGGCGGCGTTGTCTTGGGTGGGTGCGATGATGCCTGTGTTGGCGTGGGCGGATAAACCAAGACCAAAAGCAAGCAAAACAGCACTGGTGGTGCGAGCAAGCAAAGAAACAGAAAACGTCATGGGGTGAACCCTAACTAAAAACAAATGATTAAATTGACTACTATAACAAAAAACTGGCTTTTTTGCTTGGGTTTTTTGCGTTTTTATGGGATTTTTTATAAAAATCTGCATAATTTTTTTTAGAACATGAAAAAGCGACTAAGTAAGGTCGCTTTTTGGGTTGCCTTAGTGGCGGAGCGGATGATAAAAAAGGTGGCGATGTTTAGGGTGGTTCTCTAAAAGAATGCCGACGTGTTACTTTTGTCAATCCGCTGGATTTTTATGATTAAAAACTAATCTCGGAAAATTCTTCACATAAGGCTTTATTTTCTGCCGCAGGAAAAGAAAGTGTCCAAGAACGAATGCTGCTTAAAATAGTGCGGTATTCACGCTGAGCACCGATTTGTTGCATGGCGGCAATGGGATCAAGATTTGGCATGAATTCTTTGAGCTGGGCTTGGTATGCTTGGGTGAATTTACGTTTTTGAGCACTGTTTAATAGCGGTGGGCAAATTTCCGACAAGACTTGGGTTAGGGCAAGCTCGTGTGGGGTGACTTCAATGGAGGATAAATCAAGCTTGGGGCTGATGTCGCTTAGGGTGTTATTTGCCCATGTTGCATTACTTACCGCCCATGTCAAGACGCCAAGTAGCAGTAGTATCGGCGTTTTTTTGTCCATAATATTCATCGATTAGCTTAAAAATGCGCATACATAGATGCATAAAAAATTGGAGGCGTTGTCGTCATTGAAAATTGGCAACAAAGCATGCTTTTATGACTGTATATGATAACGATTTATCTTAAAAAAGCCATGTCTAAATCCCCAATAACTGTACAGATATTGTTGCTAAGGTTGCAAAGTGCGAAACAAAGTGGCGATTTTTTAGTCATCTGCTGTTTTTTTCGGGCTATTTTACCCTAAAATAGCGTCATTTGGGTAGATTTTGTTTGAAAATTACTAAAGCTGACGCCCACCAGTCGTACCGCTTTGTCTTTTGGGGTGTCTTCGAGCAGTGTTTTTAAAATGGTGATGGCGTCTGTGACGCATTCAAAGGCGGTGGGATATGTGGCGGAGCGGGTGATTTGGCTAAAATCTTGGTATTTTAATTTTAAGGTGACGCAGCTTGCGTGTTTTTGTTGTTTTTCTAGTAGGGAAAACGCCCGATGGGCTTGCTCTGTTAAGGTGCGTTCTATGGCGTGCGGGTCTTTGGTGTCTTGATTTAGGGTGATTTCGCTGCCGATGGATTTACGCACACGGCTTTTGACGTCACGCTCGTCTCGCCCATGAGCGATGTCAAAATAAAACTGCCCCCGTTTGCCGAATTTTTCTACCAAAAGCGATACATCTGCGACTTTTAAGTCCGCCCCTGTATGAATGCCCATGGCGTGCATGGCGGTGGCGGTGGCACGCCCGATGCCAAAGAAGTTTTCGATGGCGAGTGCCTCTAAAAACGCAGGGGCGTCCTTGGGGCTAATGGTGGTGGTACCGTTTGGTTTATTTAGGTTGCTTGCGATTTTTGCCAGCATTTTATTAAAAGATACGCCAGCGGAGGCGGTGAGGGCGGTTTTTTCAAAGATTTCTTGGCGTAACCAGTTCGCCATTAAGGTGGCTGAACCATGACAAAACGGCTGGTCGCTGACGTCTAAAAATGCCTCGTCCAAGCCCAAAGGCTCGATTTTGTCGCTTAGGCGGTGCATGATGGCTTGGATTTCTTGGCTAACCGCCCGATACACCTCGAAGCGTGGACGGATAAAGATGGCGTCAGGGCAGAGCGTGTGGGCGGTTTTACAGCTCATGGCAGAGCGAATGCCGAATTTTCTTGCCTCGTAGCTGGCGGTTGCTACCACGCCTCGTCCTTTGGGGTCGCCGCCGACAATCACGGGTTTGCCTTTTAATTCTGGGTTGTCCCGCTGTTCTATACTGGCAAAAAATGCGTCCATGTCAAGATGGATAATTTTTTTCACAAGGACGTCTCTAAATGGTGGTAAAAATCAAGCCCAATGAGGCATCGGGCTTGGGGTGGTTTAATGCTTTTTTTCTTTTATATTTGGGGCGAGCAGATGATTTTCTAGGTAATGAATGTTCTGTGCCTCGTTATAAAATGCCTCATCTTTTAAAATGATATCACGGTGCAAGGCGATGTTGGTTTTAATGCCCTCAATCACAAGCTCGTCCAAAGCGTGCAGGCTTTTTGCGATGGCTTGCTTTCGGGTTTGACCGTGGCAGATGAGCTTGCCGATGAGTGAATCATAATACGTGGGAATGGTGTAGCCTTGATACAGGTGGCTGTCAAAGCGTACGCCAGAGCCGCTTGGGGTAAATAGCCTTTCAATCCGCCCAGGGGAGGGCATAAAGGTGGTCGGGTCTTCGGCATTGATACGGCATTCGATGGCGTGCCCACGAATGGTGATTTCGTCTTGATGATAAGATAAGCCGTAACCTGCAGCGATTTTTAGCTGTTCCACCACGATGTCAATGCCTGTAATCATTTCTGTGACGGGGTGTTCCACCTGAACACGGGTGTTCATTTCGATAAAATAAAACTGCCCATCTTCATATAAAAACTCAAACGTCCCTGCACCTCGGTATTTAATCTGCTGGCACGCACGCACACACGCCTCTAAGATGGGGGCGCGGACATCATCGGGAATGTCAGGGGCGGGAGCTTCTTCTAGGACTTTTTGGTGGCGACGCTGAAGTGAGCAGTCACGGTCGAATAGGTGCAAGGCGTTGCCATCACCATCGCCGAGTACTTGTACTTCCACATGACGGGGATTTTTTAAAAAGCGTTCCATATAAACCGTGTCGTCACCGAAGGCGGTTTTGGCTTCGGCTTTGGCGGCTTGGACTTGAGGCATAAGCTCCTCGAAGCGTTCCACCACACGCATACCCCGACCGCCTCCCCCTGCTGCTGCTTTCACGATGAGGGGGAAGCCGATTCTTTTGGCTTCAGCTTCAGCGTTGTGAATGGTGATAGCTCCGACAGAACCAGGAACGGTGGGCACACCAGCGGTTTTCATGGCTTCGATGGCGGAGACTTTATTGCCCATCAGGCGGATATGGTCAGCGTGCGGCCCGACAAAGCTTAATCCTGCCTCCTCCACTTTTTCAGCGAAGGCGGCATTTTCAGACAAAAATCCGTACCCTGGGTGAATGGCGTCCGCCCCTGTAATCTCAGCGGCGGCGATAATGCGTGAAATATCCAAATAACTTTGGGTGCTAGGAGCGTTGCCGATGCACACCGCCTCGTCCACAAAACGCAGGTGCATTAAGTCCTTATCTGCCTTAGAGTATACACCCACCGTCTGAATGCCAAGCTGTTTACAGGCACGCACGATACGCAAAGCAATCTCGCCACGGTTGGCAATGAGAAGTTTTTTAATCATTATAAATCCTTAAATTGGGATAATTTATATGATTTCCATAAAGTGTTCAAAAAAAAAACCGTTCGTGGCGAGCTTGTCGAATCATTGAGCGGTTTTACCCTTGGATAAATTAAGGTGAACTAAAAACCTAAATTTATGGAAGCGTTAATCATTAAGATTTATAACGAATGACGGGCTGGTCAAATTGCACCACGTCACCATTTTTTACCAAAATCTCTTCGATGATGCCGTCTTGACTGGCTTCTAGCGGGTTCATGATTTTCATCGCTTCGATGATGCCAAGCTGGTCGCCTTTTTGGACGCTTTGACCAACTTTCACAAAAGGTGGGTCGTTCGGGCTTGGAGCGGAATAAAAGACGCCAACCATCGGCGAATGCTCCAGCTTGCCTGAGGGGGTTTTTGGGGCTGCGGCAGCAGGGGCGGCAGTTGTCATGGTGACGGGTGCTGCGACCACGGCAGGGGCGGCGGTGTTTCTGGTTAGGCTGATGTAGTCGTCCTTAGCGCCTACTTCTAGGCTGGCTAGGTCTTTTTCTTCCATAAGGTCAATCAGTTCACGGATTTTTTTGATGTCCATCATGTCACCATCGGTTAGTTAATAAAATGCAACAAGCTTTGGGCATGGTTTGAGTTAACTTGTGTGCTTGTTTTGATATTGTAACAAATTTTTTCAAAAAATACCAACAATCTTAGCGTTTTTAGGCGTCTATTTTTTTGGTAATTTTGTAGGGTGTGCCGCACAGGACAGCTCAGCCCTTAAAATAATATAAGTCATTGTTTTTTAGATAAAATATAAGATTTCATTGATTTTTCTTTGGCTAAAATGGCTATTTTTTGGCGTCTTTTTTAGGCAAATTTGTCAATAATTTCTATAATCTTTCTATTTTATAAACAATGTATCAAATTTTACGCGTATCGTGGCAGTAAGCTTCAGGCTTGGCGTACAATCCTTGCTATATAGTGTACATTCGTTTTTATTTATTGCAAGTATTTTTTTAAGATTTTTAGAAAAAAGTCACTTTGGGTGTGGGCTATGCTTGAATTTTTGGTGAATTTTGGCAAGTTTTCGGTGGGTGCTGTTTTTTATGGAGAAATTTTTGTATAATAAGTCGTTTATGTCTTTGATATCTCTGACTTGTTATGACCGCCAACACCCCAAAAAAAATCCCCGTATTATCCAATGACGTTTCAGATAAAATAAATCTGCTTGGCTTATCAAAGCCAGCACTTGAGCAGTTTTTTGAGCGTTTGGGCGAAAAGAAATTCCGTGCCAGTCAGGTAATGAAGTGGATTTATCAGTTCGGGGTGACGGATTTTTTTGAGATGAGTAATCTTTCAAAAAAACTCCAAGCCACGCTTGATGAGACGGCGTGTGTTGTGCCACCTGCGGTGAAATTCAAGGAATTTAGTGCGGACGGTACACGCAAGTGGGTCTTCGAGGTGGCAGGCGGGTCGCTGGTGGAGACGGTGCTGATTCCTGCCGAAGATGGCAAGCAGTACGGACGTAAGACGCTGTGCATCTCAAGTCAGGTGGGCTGTGCTTTGGACTGCTCTTTTTGTAGTACGGGCAAGCAAGGCTTCGAGCGGGACTTGACCGCCAGTGAGATTATCGGGCAGCTGTGGGTTGCCAACCAGTCTTATATGGAGGGCGTGCCTGTCAGCGAGCGTGAAAATCGTGTGACGAACGTCGTTATGATGGGCATGGGCGAGCCGCTTTTAAATTATGAGCCTGTGGTGGCAAGCATGAGTCTTATGCTAGATGACCATGCTTTTGGGTTATCAAAACGCCGTGTGACGCTGTCTACCTCAGGCATTGTGCCGAAGATGTATGAGCTTGCCAAAGACATTGATGTGGCGCTTGCCATCTCGCTGCATGCACCGAATGACGAGCTTCGAGACGAGCTTGTGCCGATTAACAAAAAATACCCACTCGCTGAGCTGATAAAAGCTGCCAAAGCCTACGTTTATGATGAAAATCCACGCCATAAAAAGCATGTCACCATCGAGTACGTCATGCTACACGGTGTCAATGACAGCGATCGTCATGCACATGAATTGGTGGCACTTTTAAAGGATTTGCCCAGCAAAATCAACCTAATCCCCTTTAATCCGTTTCCGCACGCACCGTATAGCCGTTCTAGTAATAACCGCATTCACGCCTTTAGTAATATCCTAAATAACGCAGGCTTCGTGTGTACGGTGCGTCAGACCCGTGGTGATGATATTGATGCAGCGTGTGGTCAGTTGGTGGGGCAGGTAGCGGATAGAACTCGCCGTGCGGCAGCATGGCAAAAGAAAATCGAGGCGGCAAATCCACGGCTATCAACCGCAGAGGATTAAGCTTGAAGTGGGCTTTTTTTGTAAAAGTCGATCTTTTGTGTGTGAAAAATGTTTTTTTGATTTGGCAAATTGCCAAAAACCTTGTTAGAATAAACCTATTTGTTGTTTACCAATGGTAAAAAGTAACAAAGGGAGAAAAAGAATGAAACTGCGTGCGGATTTTTTTATGACAACTGTCAAGGCGGATATGCTGTCTAAAGCGCGTCGGCTTAGTCATTTGAATGTTCGTCATTTAGGTGTATTGGCGGTGGCGGTGGTGTTGGCGGGTTGCCAAAGCACCCCAGATGTCGTCAATCCCACCACCTTTCAGGGTACACCTATAGACCAGCGTGTGCGTGATAAATCTGAAGTGGCTAAGGCGAGAACACAGCTGGCTGCTCAGTATATCCGTGAAAGACAGCTAGATGCCGCCAAGCGTCAGCTGGAGACCGCACTTGAGGCGGATCCTCGTTACGCCCCTGCTTATGACATGATGGGCGTGCTGCTGCAGACCGAGGGCAGCCCGAGCAATCTAGCAAAAGCGGACGAATTCTTCCGCCGTTCTTTAAGTCTGGACAGTCAATCCATGCAAACACGCAATAACTACGGCGTTTACCTATCGCAGACGGGTCGAGAGCATGAGGCAGTCGCCCAATTTAAAATCGCAGGGGCGGCACTCGGTTATGAGGGGCGGACTCGTGCTTTGGAAAATTTGGGCTTGTCATACCTAAAAATCGGGAACACCGCTGAGGCAAAAGAAGCGTTTATTAGAGCTGTTGAGGCAAATACTGGCAGTGCCATTGCCCGTGTGGAGCTGATAAATATCTTTTTGGCGGAGGGAAATAGCCTCATCGCTAAGCGACTGTATGATGAACTGGTGGTGATGGCAGGCACCCGTACTTTGCCAGCTGAAGTAATGCTTCAGGGTGTGAAAATTGCCATTATGCAAGGCAACCGCACACAGCAGCAGCAACTTGCCCAAAAGCTGCTCAGTACGCACCCGTTAAGCGATGAGGCACGTCGCCTAAAAACATGGCTGTCCAACCCAAGCCAACCGTTAAAATAAGAACTGGTGATTCGCCATTCTTAACGCCCTGTAATTGACTTTTAAGTGAGATTTTTGTGACTAATTCAACAACGACAACCACCCAAGAGGGCTTTGGTGCAGAACTTGCTACCGCACGCAAGAAAAAATCAATGAGTGCCGAGCAAGTTGCCACTGAGCTAAACTTGCTACGCCGTCATGTAGAAGCGATTGAAAATGAAGACTTTAAGTCTTTGCCAGAAAAAGCCTTCGCTTTGGGTTATGTGAAAAATTATGCTCGTCTGGTGGGGCTAGATGGCAAGGTCTTTGGCGAGCGTTTTTTGGCAGCTTATTCAAAGCACGCAGGCGTAGAGAGCATTAAGTCTCCCATGCAGCCAATGGGAACGTTACGCCGTGGGCGAGCACCGATTCGCTTGAACTTTGCATTGATTGCAGGGATTTTGGCGGTGCTGATTTTCGGTGTGGCAATCTTAAAAATGATTAACAGTGCCACCAATGCCAGTAAAAACAGCGACAACACCCCAAAAGAAGAGCAGGTGGCGGACAGCCTTTCTGTGAGTGAGCAAGCACAAGGGGCGGCGATTGGTAATTCTGGGTCTGCCATTGCAGCTGCGGTTCAAAATTCTGGTACGGGCGTGCTGGATTTTTGGGTAAAAGAGCCAACCACCATCAAAGTGACAGACGCCACAGGTGCAGACTTGATGAAAGGTCAGCAAAATCGTGGTGGCTATCAGCTGACAGGTCAGCCACCATTTAAGATTGAAATCACAAATCCGACGCAAGTGGATTTGAACTTTAATCAAAGCCCTGTTGATTTAAAATCACACACCACAGGCAATACCGCAATTTTGAACTTGCAATAAGGCAATTATCATGAGCCACCCAAGCCCTATCGTCCGCCGAAAAACCCGTCAAATTATGGTCGGCAATGTCGCCATTGGCGGGGACGCACCCATCAGCGTGCAGTCTATGACCAACACCGACACTTGCGATGTCGATGCCACAGTCGCCCAGATACAGCGGTGCGTGGACGCAGGGGCGGATTTGATGCGTGTTTCTACCCCCACGATGGATAGCGTGAAAGCCTTTGGTGAAATTCGTAAAAGAGTGTCTGTGCCACTGATTGCTGACATTCATTTCGATTATAAAATCGCTTTGGCGGTGGCAGAGGTTGGGGCAGACTGTCTGCGTATCAATCCGGGTAACATCGGCAATGAACAAAAAGTTAAAGAGGTCATCGCCTGTGCCAAACATCACGGCTTGCCGATTCGTATTGGCGTAAATGCAGGTTCACTAGAAAAAGACTTACAAAAAAAATATGGCGAGCCGACAGGCGAGGCAATGC
>JAUNEE010000030.1 GCA_030525705.1 Moraxella sp. | reverse complement strand
ACGACCTTGCCAAGGTCGGGGTCGCGAGTTCGAATCTCGTTTCCCGCTCCAAATTTTAAAAACCACCTTTTTTAGGTGGTTTTTTATTTTTCTAAACCCTTTAAAGCTAGGTTCGGATGAAAGCATAAAAAGCAAAAAAAGTGGGCAAGAAAAAGCGAGTGATGGCTCGCCTTTTTGGTTTTATGGGGACTGGCTGTGTGAGAACTGGCTTTATGGCGGTTGGCTTGTTGTAAGGATAAGTTCTTTGTTGTGAAATGCTTCAAGCGAGCTTCTATGCCCGATACTAACAATGATGGCGTCTTTTAGCTCGGTGGCAAGCAAGGTGTACATCTGCCGTTCACTGTCCTCGTCTAAAGCGGAGCTTGCTTCATCTAAAAAAATCACCTCAGGATGGGATAGCAGCACTCGCACAAAGCCGATACGCTGTAGCTGTCCTGGGGAGAGCAGGCTGTGCCAGTCGGCGATTTCATCTAGGCGGTGCGTAAGCTGTGACAGACCCACCTTGCTGAGCGTTTGCTTTAGGTGTGTGTCATCAGCGGCAAGGTCTGGGTAGCACAGAACCGCCCGCAGTGTGCCTTGGGGGACGTAGGGTTTTTGGGGGATAAAATGCAGACGCTGCGTGGGGTTTAGGTGCATTTGCCCTGTGGTGGGTAGTGGGTAGATGCCTGCCATCGCACGCATGAGGCTCGTTTTTCCGATGCCTGAGACGCCTTTGATGAGTAGGCGGTCGCTGGGGTACAGCGTGGTGCTGACGGGCGTAAATAGGGGCGTACCGTCACTGCCAATCAGCCCAAACTCCTCTAAAATCAGCCCTGCGGCGTGGGGGTCTGTGCGCTGGAGTGGGCTTTGTGTGCCTGGGTGTTGTGCGGTGTGGGGGTGTATGCCCTCAGGGCGCGGATTGTCTAAAGAGGTTAAAAATCCGTGCAGTCGGTTTAGTCTTGCTTGATACAGAGTGAAGCTTTCATAAAATAAGCGAAAAAAGGACAAAGCACGCATAAGGCGGTTGAAAGCTTGTACGGTTTGGTGGACGTCGCCGAATTTAATTTGCCCTGCAAAAAACCTTGGGGCTTGTAGCATGATGGGTAGCAGCATCGCAAACTGCGTCACCCCTGTGTTAAAGCCGTTTAACAGCAGTGAGCGTTTTACAATCGCCCAGCGATTTTCGATGATGATAGAAAACAGCGTGCCGAGGGTCTGCTTTTCTCGATGTTCGCCTTGATAAAACGCAATGCTTTCGGCGTGGTCACGCACTCTGACAAGGGCGTAACGGTAGTCTGCGTGGCGGTGTTCTTTTTCGAAATTTAGGCGAATGAGCGGTTTGCCAATCCATACAGACACCGCCGTCGCAACAATGATAAAAATATACACGAAAAACACCGCACCTTTTGGAATGGGTACACCAAGCAACACCAAAACGCCTGACAGTCCCCACAAAACAATGCTAAACTCAATGGAAGACAGCACAGCATTTAATATGCCTCGCACTATCTCAAGCGTGTCTGTGACAAAGGCGGTAGCGTCCTGCTCTATCCGTTGGTCGATGTTATCTAGATTGGACTGGGCAAGGCGGTAGTAGTTTTTATGCTTAAGCCAGCCTGATACCAAAACGCTGTTTAGTTTTTCTAGCCATTTGATTTCGAAGATTTGCCCAAGCAAAATGTCCACGATTTCTTGAATGACTTTTATGCCCATCAGACTTGCGTTAATCAGGGCAAAAAACCAAAATGCCTCGATTTGCATTTCTTGCAAGGCGGTGTACAGCCCATTATAGAAAAAGGTGTTCAGGACGCTGATACGGACTTCTATCAAGACAAAAGCGATGAGCAAAAGCACCATCATGCCTGCTTTCACAAGGTGGGTGTTTTTTAGGCAGGGCTTAGTGATAAACCAAAACTTTTGCCCTGTTTGGGTGTATTTGGTTAATAAAAACAGCACCACGCCAAAGCTTGCTGACACCCACGCAAGGGTATAAAAAAACCACGAAAAAGAGCTGTTAAGTTCGCTTTGCCAATCCATAAATCAGTACCACAAAAAGAGAAAAAGCCGCTTGCGATACAAACGGCAATTAAAAACTAATTAAAATTCAAAGCGATAGCTGATGTTATAGTTTCTGCCACGTCCGCCCGTGTAGCGTTCTGAGGTGGGCAAAACAGCATCTGTCAAAAACACCTCATAGGATTCATTGAGTAGATTGTTCACGCCAAGCCCAAGCGTCCCTTTATAAAAAGGCTGCTGATAACTAAAATCTACCAAGGTGTAGCCGTCAAAGGTCGATGGCGTGTTATTGATGTGCGGATAATTCCGAGAAAATAGGTGCGTTGCGGTCATGGACAGCTGTTTTTTCGGGTCTTTAAAACGGTAGTTTATGCCCAGCCCCAGCTTGTTAGGGCTAATGTTGCGTGCGGGAATATCCACCATAATGCCGTCACCACCCGCGTCATATTTGCCCTCGCTGTGGGCGTAGCTGGCGGACAGCTCGGTGCTTGGGGTGGCTTGGTAGCGTAGGCTGGCTTCTAGCCCGGTGATGTCAGTTTTTTGGCGGCTGGCACGGTAGCCTTCTACAAGGGCGTCATATTCTAGGGTTGAGCCTAGGTCGGATTTTGAGCGGTAAATGCTAACATCGGCGGAGAGCTTGTCGTGATTGAAACGAATGCCAAGCTCGCTATTGTCAGTGACGATGGGTTCTAGGTTAATGCTTTCTACGCTTTGTCCTGTGCGGTTGATGGCGCGCAGCGTCCCACCAATGTCAGGCACGCTCAGCCCTTTGGCGTAGTTGGCGAACAGCTGAGTGCGGTCATTAACATCATAGACCACACCCACGCTTGGCAAGGTTTCTTTAAAATCAACCCGTCCGCCAGACACGAAAGTTTCGCTGTAACGGCGTGCGGCAATGCTACGGGTATAACCTGCCAATGTAGAAAAATCGTCCACCTTTAAGTCGCTCATTTCTTGACGGACGCCTGCACTGAGATTTAGGCGGTCAAGCAGTCTTAGGCGAGCCTGCACAAAGGGCGAAACGCTGCGATACAGCATGGGCGGTGCCCATGAGCGGTTGCTTAAGATGAGCTTTTGAGCGGTTTCATCTTTTAAAAAGTCCACCCCTGCGGTGATAGACAGCGTGTCTTCTAGGAGATTGTCTTTATTTAGGCTCAGTTTTACGCCTGTTTTTGTGGAGGTGTTTTCAGACTGGTCAAGCCATCTACCGACAGGGGCGAGGGTCGGGTCTTGGTAGTTGGCGGCGTAGTTCGCTCCATAACGGGCAGTGAAGTCGTTATAAAAGGCTTGTGCATTCAGCCGTGTGCCGAAAAAATTCTCATCACGGTAGGTGGCATTTAGGCTTAGAACGTCATTGTAGGGGGTTTTGCCACGCCAGTCACTGCCTGTATATTCTCTGGCGGTGTCGGTGTAGCCTGTGCTGCGGTCGCCTGCGATGTTTTCATAATCTAAGGTGGCGTGTGAATTGAAGTGATAATAATTGGCGGTGAGTCCCAGTGTTTTTTCTTCGTCAAGGTCGTATTCGCCTTTGATAAAAGCGTCATAGCTTTCACCGCCTTGCAAGTCGCCTTGGTTGCCATAAATGCCCACCATGCGTCCATCGGCTTGGTGGTACATACCTTCTTTGCCGTATTTTAGGGCGAATAGGGTGCGGGTGTTGTCCGTGCTGTGGCTAAGCTGATAACGGATACTACCGCCTGTGCCTGAGCGTTCTAGGGTGTTGCCTGTGTGGACGTTTAGGTTGATTTCTTGGGTGGTGCCGTGAGCTTTGGCGGCCTTTGTGACGAAGTTAATGATACCGCCTGTCGCCCCCATGCCTTGTTCGGCGGATGCGCCATAAATGACCTCGATGTGATTGACCATGCCAAGGTCGATGGTGCGGCTTTCACGGCTACCATCACGTAACGGGTTGGATTGGGGGACGCCATCAATCATAAACAAAACCTCACGCCCACGGAAGCTTTCTCCCACCGTGCCGAATTTTTCACTGGCGGGGGCATACCCAGGGATAAGCTTCGCTAGAATCTGTGAGCTGTCATCACTGAGCAGTAGCTGATTTCTGATGGTATCTTGGTCGATGATAAGGACTTTTTGGGCAGATTCTTGGAGGGTGGTGGGGCTTCTTTGGGCGGTTATGGTGAGCGTGCCAAGATGGACGCTGTCCTCTGCGCTTTCGGTATTTGCAAAAGAGATACCAGAAAAGAAGGATAAAAGAGCAAGGCTTAAAGGGCGGACACGGCTACGACCGTGCGTGGGGTGTGTGTTTTTCATAGAAATTGCCAAAATAGAAGCTACCAAAAATGACGCCAAAGGGCAAAAAGAATCTGCGTGAGGAGTAAAGGTCGGGTGAGTAAAAAAGATAGTAATTGATAATTATTATCTTTTGCGTATTATAATCATTATTATTTTTTAAATCAAATGGTATTTTTTTATAAATCAATGATATAGAGTATCATACTAAAAAAGCGGGGCTTTCACTGTGGGACTGCCTAAAAGTGTGTTGGCGGCTGTCTATAAAAAAGCAGATGAAAAATTTAAAAAAATTTGTTATGCTTTAGAAAAGCCATGAATGGCGTGGCTTAAAGAGTACAATTGTGCTTAAAAATAGGCATAGTATCAGGACGAAGCAGTCAATGCTGTGCGATTTTTTTGGCAATTTTTTGATGAGAAAATATACTGTTAGATAACAAGTAATTTTAGGAAAACTAAATTATCTTGCTGTATCTTCAGCATAAAAACATAAGAGGAAGTAATGAGTTATTTCGGCACTGATGGCATTCGTGGTACGTTCGGGGTGTTTCCGATTGTGCCAGATTTTTTGTTGCGGTTGGGCTTTGTGGCGGGAAAGGTGTTAAAGCAGCACACTGCCAAAGACCATACACCGAGTGTGCTGATTGGTAAGGATACACGGCTATCAGGCTATGTTATCGAGGCGTCCTTGCAGGCAGGATTTAATGCGGCAGGCGTGGACGTGCATATGCTGGGGGTCATTCCAACCCCTGCCATCGCCCATTTGACCAGAAGTTTTCATGCGGACATGGGCGTGGTCATTTCCGCCAGCCACAACCCTTATGGGGATAATGGCGTGAAGTTCTTCTCTGCGTCAGGCAAAAAAATCTCAGATGAGCTACAAAATGACATTAACGCTGCTTTGGACGCCTTGATGACGACAGAGGGCAGTTTGCCGTTATTTAGCGAGCAGGATTTTACGACTTTGGGCAAAAATCACCGCATTACAGATGCGGTGGGGCGGTACATTGAGTTTTGTAAGGGGACATTCCCGTACAGTCGTGATTTGCGTGGGCTGAAAATTGCTCTTGATTGTGCCAATGGGGCGGGCTATAAGGTCGCCCCACGGGTGTTTCGTGAGCTTGGGGCGGAGGTTTTCGTTATTGGCAATACCCCAGATGGCGTGAATATCAATAACGGTTGTGGCTCGACCCACCCTGAGGCGTTGCAGGCATTTGTAAGAGAAATAGGGGCGGATTTGGGCATTGCCTTGGATGGTGATGGCGACCGTGTCATCATGGTGGATAGGCATGGGCAGCTTGTCGATGGCGATGCGATTTTATACATTTTGGCGATGTATGCCGAACAAAAACCCAGTGGTGTTGTTGGGACGCTGATGTCAAATATGGCGCTGGAGTTGGCGTTAAATGAGGCGGGCATTGAATTTTATCGTGCCAAAGTGGGCGACCGCTATGTCATGCAGGCATTGGTGGAGCGTGACTGGACGATTGGCGGTGAATCGTCTGGGCATATTTTGACACTGGATAAGGCAGGCGCGGGCGATGCCATCGTAGCAGCGTTGGCGGTGCTGTCCGTACTGGCACGCACGGGTCAGACTTTGGACGCTTTGTTGGCGGATTATAAGCCCATGCCACAAACGCTGGTGAATGTCCGCCTTGCCAAAAAACAAAATCCCTATAATCTACCGACATTGGCAGCAGCTTTTGATGCAGCGGCAGAGTCTTTGGCGGGCAAGGGGCGGCTGCTCATTCGTGAATCTGGGACAGAAGCGCTCATTCGGGTGATGGTAGAATGCCATGATGGAGCGGAAGCGAAAAGACTTGCCAATGAGCTTGCCGAAAAAATCAAGGTAGAGATGGCGTAGGGGCGGTCATGGGGATTGATTTTAGTGCGTCACGGCAGTCTTATGAAAAAGATACGCTGATTGAAAAAAACTTGCCCAGTCTGCCTTATCCGCTTATAGAACGGTGGGTAAGTGAGGCGGTTGCCCAAGAAAAAAATGAGCCTTATGCCATGAGTCTTGCCACCTGCGGGGTGGACGGACGCCCCAGTGTCCGCACGGTGTTAATGCGTGAATTAAAAGAGACAGCAGGCGAGCTGTCCTTGGTGTTTTATACCAATTATGACAGTGCAAAAGGGGCGGATTTGGCAGAAAATCCCTTTGCTGAAGCGTTGTTTTTTTGGGCAACGCTTGAGCGGCAGCTGCGGCTGTCGGGGCGTGTGGAACGGCTTTCGTCTGAGCGTTCTGCGGCGTATTTTCATAGCCGACCCAAAGACAGCCAGCTGGCTGCGTGGGTTAGTTGCCCCCAAAGTGGTGTGGTGGAAAGCCGTGAGCGTATGCAGGCGGATTTTGACGCCTTGGAAAAACAATTCCTCGATGCTGTGCCATTGCCAGAATTTTGGGGTGGGTATCGCATTGTTATCGATAAGGTGGAGTTTTGGCAAGGACGTGCCAACCGAATGCATGACCGCATTTGTTATGAAAAAACAGGTGATGGCTGGCAACGACAACGGCTCTTACCGTGATGTCGCTGACGTTGAAACAGAAAAAAGCCATACTCATAGGGGTGATGGTTTTTATCGTGCTGGGTGTTTTGGTTTATAGTCACTTATTAAAAGTGGTGCATTACGGCTTTGATGATGTGGGTTACCGCGGGGAGCGGGCATTAAAAGCGGCTTTGATTACCGATTTGCACGCCTGTTATTATGGCGAAGACCAGCATTGGCTTGTGGAGATTTTAAAGCAGGAACGCCCCGATGTGATACTTTTGGGTGGTGATATTTATGATGATGCACGCCCATTTGACCATGCCGATACGCTGTTAAAGGTACTGCCTGCCATTGCCCCTACTTATTATGTCAATGGTAATCACGAAACATGGCTACCAACAGCCGATTATGACGCTTTGATGGCACGGATTGCATCGCATGGCGTGCATATCCTGCATGGTGATAGTGTCTTTTTGCCCAATACCAATGTCAGTATCCACGGTGTTTCTGACCCCGATGGTGGTGCTTTTGAGGCGGATTTACGCCGTGTTAGTGGCAGAGTTTCTGCGGACAGAGTTGATATTTTATTGAGTCATCGTCCAGAGTTGATTGATGTGTATCGAGCGAATGGCTTTGATGTGGTGCTGTCAGGACACGCCCATGGCGGGCAGTGGCGAGTGCCGTTTTTGATTAATGGTGTATTCGCTCCCAATCAAGGTCTGTTTCCGCCATATGCGGGTGGGTTGTATGCGTTCGATGATGAACTGGGTTATCATAAATTCATCGTTAGCCGAGGTCTAGCCAGAGAAAGCACCCGTGTGCCTAGAATATTTAATCGTCCTGAATTGGTCTTTTTTACGCTGTCTAAATCATAAAAACCACCGTGATGTGCGGTGGTTTTTTATTATTGGGCTTGGGTACTGCTTGGTTCATCACTGACAGCAAAGGCGTCCAGAGGCTTTAAGAGAACAGCGGTGGCGGGCAGGCGGTGGGCTTGAATCAGTCGCCATGGATTGGGGCTGTCTTTTGGGCTTGAGACTTGAATGTAGTATTTGGCGGTGGTTTGTTCAAGGCTGACCGTGCCTGTGTAGACGTTGTCTGTTTGGTGGGTGAGTGTCAGATCTCTATCGAAGTTTTCGTCCGTGGCGTGGCTAATGACAGCGTCCAAGGTGGCAGGATAGCTAACAGCTTCACCTGTGGCAAGCACGCCTGAGTCTAGGGCGGTAGGTGGGTATTTTAATTCAAACCGCACGTCATTGCCTGTGAATCGCATAATGCCAGAGACGCCCATGTCATAAGCGCGCTGGTCTTTGCTGGCGTCTTGATAGAGTGCTTTGCCGTCCATGTACCAGTCATCACGCACGGTACTGTCTTGGATTTTTAGGGCGTAAATGATGAAAAAAATGCACGTAACCAGTACAAAAACAGGCAAACCAATGACAAAAATAATCACCATGTAGTTTTTGTACCAGATGTTGCTTGCGGGTTTTTTGGCTTCGTTGTGTGGCATAAGAAAAATCTGCATTGATAAAAACACCACATTATAGCACAATGTGGCGTTTTTTGGGCTTTAATCCACGATAAACACGTCAGAGCGACTCATGCTGTACCGCCCATCAGCACTGTAGACAGTGATGGTGACGGGCGTGCGTCCTTTTTCCATGTCTTTGGCGTTGGCAAATAGGCTAATCGGCAAGTCATAGGCTTCACCGCCTTGCAAAGGCAGCTCTTTAAAGCGACTGCGCAAAGTGATGCCCGATTTTGGTTCATCTAAACGAACGTGATAAACGTGGCGTTCGTTGGTTTTATTGACGATTTTTAGCACGTAGCTGTTTTCGATGCGTCCGTCACGCCCTGCAACCGACAGCTGTTTTCTGTCGTGACGAATGTCCATTTCCAAAGGATTTCTGCCAAGAAATACGACTGCCGCCGCCACAATCAACGCCCCCAGCACGAAAATATACGCAAAAATCCGTGGGCTAATGATTTTTGTGGGCTGTTTGTCGACCAGTTGGCGTTCGGTGGTGTAGCGGATAAGTCCACGGGGTTTGCCGATTTTATCCATGACGTCATTACACGCATCCACGCAGGCGGCACATTGGATACAGTCGACTTGCAGACCGTCTCTGATGTCGATGCCTGTTGGGCAGACCTGTACGCACATGGTACAGTCGACACAGTCGCCTAAGCCATTGATTTCACGGTTCTTTTTACTAGCACCCCGAGGCTCGCCCCGTTCATAATCATAAGAGACGATGAGTGTGTCTTTGTCAAACATGACCGACTGGAAGCGACCATAGGGGCAAATATGAACACACATATGTTCACGCATATAAGCAGCGTTAATATAAGTGACGAAAGTAATCAGCCCCATAAAGAACCAAGTTAGCTTCGACCAGCCCATAAAAAACAGCGTTTGCCCTGTGTGTAGTAGGTCAGAAACCCCCGCCACCAACGCCACGAATGTAAAGGCGGTAATGACAGAATAAATGAACCATAGGCTGTGCAAGAGAGCAAGCTTCATGAACTTTTTGCTGCTCATCGGCTCAGCATCGAATTTGATGCGTTTGTTGCGTTCACCGATGATGAGTTTTTCTGTGTACTGGTACAAATGTACATAAATGGTCTGTGGGCAGGCATAACCGCACCATACCCGCCCTGCATAAACCGTCACCATAAAGAGCAAGATGGCGGCAATCATAAATATGAAAGCGAAAAAGTAGAAATCTTGGGGCATGAATGTCGCCCCGAAAATGTAGAATTTCGGCTCGATGACGTCAAATAAGATGGCTTGGCGACCGTCCCATTTTAGCCACGGCATTACCAAAAAAATAAGCAAAATGCTGTACATCATCACCAGACGGATATTTTGGTATTTGCCTGTGACGAAGCGAGGGTGGACACGTTTTTTACCACCGTCCACTTGCTTGACTGCGATTTTAGATTTGGGTTTTTTTGGAGGGGTGTGGCGGCTTACGCCATTGGTGTCAGCGTTTTTTTGATTGGCTGGCTGTTGGTCGTTTGACATAAGAAGCACCAAAGCTTGCGAAAATAAAAAGTATTTAAAATTATACAGTATTTAACAGGTGAAAATGTTCCAAATAGTATAGCAAAAATCCCCTAGTAAAAGGTAGGTTATTTGCTGAAAAATTTTCACTGTTTGTTTGAAAAGGGAGATGGTTTTTGGGGTTGGGGGTGGCATTGGGGGGGTTTTGTTTTTATGGCATTACAATCCAAGCCGCCTAGCATGAAGTATGAAGCATAAAAAAATGCCAGCACGGGGCTGGCGTTTTCTTTTTTTAAAGATTAACGGTCTTGGGCGTCTGAGACAGCAAGGGCAGTCATGTTCACGATGCGTCTTGCGGTGGCGGACGGTGTCAAGATGTGGATTGGTTTGTCCGTGCCAAGCAAGATAGGGCCGAGGGCGGCACTGCCTGTGGCGGTTTTTAGTAGGTTAAAGGCGATATTCGCTGCGTCCAAAGTTGGCAAAATCAGCAGGTTGGCAGAGCCTGTCAATTTGCTAAATGGGAAGTTGATGCTACGCAAACGCTCGTCTAGGGCTGAGTCACCGTGCATTTCACCATCAAACTCAAAGTCTACGTTCATTTCGGTAAGAATCTCATGAACACGACGCATTTTCACGGCGGAGGCTTTGTTTGATGTGCCAAAATCTGAATGCGACAACAGTGCCACACGAGGCGTCACGCCAAAGCGACGCATACTTTGGGCAGCCAAGATGGTCATTTCAGCCAGCTGTTCTGCGGTCGGGTCTTCGTGAATGTAGGTATCGGCAATGAAGAGATTGCGGTTTTGCATAAGAACGGCACTCATGGCATAAAAGTCGCTAATGCCTTCATGCTTGGCGATGACACGCTTGACGTAATTTAAATGCAGGTCGTAATAACCAAATGTACCACAAATCGCCCCGTCCGCATCGCCTTTTTCTAGCATTAGGGATGCCAGCAAGGTGGTCTTGCGGCGGACATCACGGCGAGCCAACTCAGGTGATACGCCACGGCGTTTGTTGGTTTCGTAGTAGAACTGCCAGTAGTCTTCGTAGTCTGGGTTGTTGTTCGGGTCAATGACGTTGACGTTTTGATCCAATGCTAAACGTAAGTTCAAAGCGGCAATCTGTGCGTTAATGACATCAGGGCGACCGATAAGAATCGGCTTGGCAAGTCCCTCATCGACAACTACTTGCACGGCACGCAGAACGTTCGGGTCTTCGCCCTCGGCATAGACAATGCGTTTTGGGTCGGCTTTGGCTTTTGTGAAGACGGGTTTCATCGCCAAGGCGGTGTTATACACGAACTCGGATAGTTTTTGGCGATAGGCGGAAAAATCTTCGATGGGCAAAGTTGCCACGCCAGAATCCATGGCAGCTTTTGCGACTGCAGGGGCGATTTCTAGAATGAGATTTGGCTCAAGTGGACCTGGGATTAGGTACTCACGCCCGAACTGCTTGGCAGGTTCGTTGGTCTTGATGTTTTGGTCGTAGCTGGCTTCGATGTGTGCCATTTCAGCGATGGCGTGTACACAGGCGATTTTCATTTCTTCGTTAACGGTGGTCGCCCCAACGTCCAACGCCCCACGGAAAATGTACGGGAAGCACAGTGCGTTGTTGACTTGGTTCGGGTAGTCAGAACGTCCTGTTGCCATGATGACGTCTGAACGCACCGCATGAGCAAGCTCAGGCATAATCTCAGGCGTTGGGTTGGCAAGGGCAAAGATGATGGGGTCTTTTGCCATGCGTCTAACCATATCTTGTGTTAGAACGCCAGCACCTGACAGACCAAGGAAGAAGTCAGCATCCCCCATTACGTCATCTAAAGTGACGGCGTCTGTGTCTTGGGCGAAGCGGGCTTTTGATTCGTCTAGGTTTTCACGGCGGGTTGTGATGACGCCTTTTGAGTCTAGGACGAAGATGTTTTCTCGGGTTGCACCAAGGGCGATAATCAGCTCAAGGCAAGAAATGGCAGCTGCCCCTGCCCCTGAGCAGACCACTTTAATGCTGCCGATGTCTTTTTTGACCAGTTTTAGGGCATTTAATAGGGCGGCAGCGGCGATGATGGCGGTGCCGTGCTGGTCGTCATGGAACACAGGAATGTTCATGCGTTCACGCAGCTCACGCTCGATTTTAAAGCATTCAGGGGCTTTAATGTCTTCTAGGTTGATGCCGCCGAAAGTTGGCTCAAGGCTTGCAACTGTTTCGATGAACTTGTCTGGGTCGTTTTGGTTAATTTCGATGTCAAAAACGTCGATGCCAGCGAATTTTTTGAAAAGTACGCCCTTGCCCTCCATGACAGGTTTCGATGCCAAAGCACCGATATTACCCAATCCAAGCACGGCTGTACCATTGGTGATGACGCCGACTAGGTTATTTCTGGCGGTGTATTTGGCGGCAAGTTTCGGGTCTTTTTCGATTTCAAGACAAGGCACTGCCACCCCAGGGGAGTACGCCAACGCTAAGTCACGTTGGTTGGCGATTTGTTTGGTGGGGGTGACAGAAATTTTACCAGGGCGGGGATGCTCATGGTAGTGTAGGGCGGCTTGCTCGAATTGGGCTTTTTCGCTATTTACTTCACTGTCAAAAACCGTGTCTTTGACTTTTTCTTCGGCACTGCGGGTCATGGCAAATCCTATGAATGACTAGGGTTAAGTTTAACTAAAAAATCTTTTTAAAAATAGGCAGTCGCAGATGATGGCTGTGATGATGATTTGAACAAATCAGGCATTAAGCAGGTGTACAGGTGCAACTTTTGGTATTGTAACATGATTTGATGAAAAATTGATGATATTTTCGGTAAATGCTTGTTAAGTAACCATTGCAGAAAAAAATGACGCCTAAGCTTGGCGGAAAAAGGTTGCCATTTTGGGTGTTTGGGTTTAGTATGGTGCTTTTTATGTCAAAGTTACCGTAAAAGTGAGAACATCATGCGTCATCAGAATCGTGCCAATCATCAGCTAAGACCCATTCGTTTCGAGCGTCAGTACACCAAACACGCCGAAGGCTCGGTATTGGTGAGCTTTGGCGATACCAAAGTGCTATGCACCGCCAGTATCGAGCAGGGCGTACCACGTTGGCTAAAAGGTCAAAATCAAGGCTGGCTTACTGCAGAATATGGTATGCTCCCACGTGCGACAGGTACCCGTAACGCCCGTGAGGCAGCCCGTGGCAAACAGTCAGGACGCACCCAAGAAATTCAGCGTCTTATCGGCAGAAGTCTGCGTGCGATGGTGGATTTGACAAAATTGGGCGAAAACACCATTTATATTGACTGTGATGTTATTCAGGCAGACGGCGGCACACGCACTGCAAGTATCACAGGAGCAGCGGTGGCTTTGATTGATGCGTTTGAGACACTGCAACGTCAAGGTAAGTTAAAAAATGACCCCTTTGTCGGACTGGTGGCAGCGGTGTCTGTGGGGATTAAAGATGGGCAGGTGCTTTTAGATTTGGACTATGAGGAAGATTCAAGCTGTGATACGGATTTGAATGTGGTGATGACCGAGGCGGGCGGCTTTATCGAGATTCAAGGCACGGCAGAAGACAAGCCTTTTACCCGTGAGCAGGCAGACGCCATGTTAAGTTTGGCGGAGTCTGGGATTAAAGAGCTTATCACCCGACAAAAACAAGCCTTGGGTTTTTAAGTCATGCTAAAAAAGACCGAAACAGGCGTGGAGGTACTGCTGACGGGTAAAAGCGGTTTTGATAAGGGCTTTTTGTGGTCGGCGGTTTTGGGGTTGTTTGCTTTGGCGGTGGCGGTGGTTGCCAGCTTGTTTGATGTGCGGTATGCCTTGGGGGCGATATTCGCCTTGGCGGTGGCGTCTTTTTTCTTTAACCGCTATAAAGCCAAAAAACAGCGTACACCCACCATCACAGGCAAGGTGGTGGTTTCGGCATTTGCCTTAAGGTATGAGATGTTGGGCAAACAGCACAGCCTTGTGTTTGGTGATACGCTGAGCATTGTCTCGGATGAGCTGGGGCTACTTTTGATAGATAAAGACAAAAGTGCACGACTGACGGGCTTTGAAAGTGAGGCGGAAAAAAACGTGGTCAAGGCGGTGCTTTTAGGCAAGGAGATTTATACCCGTGCTGTGAATGTCTGTATGCAGGAGACGCCACGCACTTAAACTGGGTATGCTCCATAAAAAAAGCGTCAGGCGGTTCTGACGCTTTTTTTATGGGCTAGGCTGTCTGCTGTGGGGGTTATTTTTTGTCCAAAAAGTCGCCCAGTTTATAACTGTCGGTTTTGTCCGAGGTGCCTTCAAAGGTATTTTCAGGGGTGCTTTTGGGGCTTTTTTGGGCAGGTAAGCTTGATGAGGCGGGGTCTGCCTTGGTTGCTTCTGTCTTGGTGTCTGCCACTTTGGTTTCTGTACTGGGGTGGGTACTGCCATTTTTAGCAGGCGTGTCGTCATTGTCAATCCGCACAATCGCCACATCTGGAATCACAGGCGCACTGTCTGTTTCATTGGGCTCTTGGGTGGTTTGGGTGAGTGTGACAGAGGTATCTTCTTCATCTGAGGAAATCGCCAAAAATATCGCCAGTACCCCTAAAAATACCGCCGCTGCCAGTGCATAATGCCATGGCTTTTGAGGGGATTTTGGGGTGTCGATGGTTTTTGGTAAAGGGGTAAGGTTGAGCATTTTGCCCACACCTAGGGTGTTGTCCGTGCCGTCTTTTATCAAAGTGGCAAGGGCGGTCAGCCAGCGGTAACTTGGTATGCGGTAGGTGGTATCATCAAAGAGCAAGGCGTCACGCCCCAGCTTTTTTTGGTAGGTGGTGTGGGTGTGGAAGGGTAGGTTTAGATTGACATCAAAGATTGCCGCCAAGTCCGCCAAAGGCTCACGCACAAAGGCAGGCTGTAGCCCAAGCCAAGTTTTTTGTTCGTCTTGGTTGAGCTTGGCGTCGAAAATCAATTTGTCGATATAATACACACAAATAGACGCCACCAATGCTAAAGCGTCTCGGGCTTTTTTAGGGTCTAGGCGATGGGCGGTGGTAAGGTAGCTTGTGGCTTTGCTGGTATTTTTTCTTAAAATATCTTCTAGGGGTAGGGTGGTGAACGTTTTTAAAATCTGCGTGTCTAGTCGCACCGCTTCGGGGGATTTTAGGGGTTTTTGTCGTTCTGGGTGCGTCCCTGTCAAGGCGTCATTAATCAAGCACAAAAGCGTAATGTCAATGCTGTCTTGACACAGTCTTTCGGCTTGTAGAATCGGAACGCCCAAAAAATCCGCAAAAATGGCATAGCTGCCTTTAAAATAACGGTGTAAAAGGGCGTGCAGATTGATGTAATTGGGGTCGATGGTGGTAATGGTGGGCATAAAAAGGGCTATCCATTTAAAGCATCGCCAAACGGCAAATTACACAAAAAATAAGCTTGTTTTTCTTGAGACTTCCTGCGATACTGGACACTCTTCGCTATGTGGAATCGGGGCGAATGGCGGTCTTGGGCGTGCAGGGTCTTTTGCAATAAACTAATAAAGCATTGATAAAACTGGCTTATGCTATCTTAAAGATAAACACCCAAGCTTGCAAGTGTTTTATAAAAAATGCACGAAAGATAAGGAAAAAAGACGCCTTTTTTGTTAAACTATGACGAATTATCAGCATTTAAACTTCCTGTGAAACGCCGAAATAAGGAAAACCGCTCAAAGTGAGTTTGTTGAACCGCCACGGTTTTCCGCCACCCGAAGGCATAGCTTAAGGGCGAACGAAAAAAACCTAGTTTTACAGGAAGTCTTTTAAAAATCCTCAAGGATATTTATGAGCCAAGTGCATATTATTGTCGATACTGCTGCCCAGACGCTGACTTTATACGACCAAAACAACCATCTCATAAAAAGTTACTTAGTTTCCACTGCAAAAAATGGCACAGGACAGCTTGAAAATTCAGGCTGTACTCCGCTGGGTGAGCACGTCATTTGTACTAAAATTGGTGATGGTTTGCCAATCAACAGCGTTTTTTTGGGACGGGTGTTCACAGGCGAGATTTGTACGCCAGAGTTGGTGGAAAAAAACCCTGACAGAGACTGGATTTTAAGCCGTATTTTATGGCTTGATGGCTGTGAGGCAGGGTTTAACCAAGGGTTGACCGCCGATGGAAAAATGTGCGATACGAAGGCTCGTTATATCTATATTCACGGCACACCAGATTCAGAGCCGATGGGCGTGCCACGCTCGCACGGCTGTGTGCGTATGAGAAATGATGAAATGATGGAATTATTTGAGCGTGTTTCTGTGGGAACGCCTGTGCGGATTATTTAAAAGATTGCTATGAATTTACAACAAGTCGATTTAAACCTGCTCGTGAATTTGGACGTGCTATTAAGAGAAAAAAATGTCACCCGTGCCGCAGAGCAGCTTGGGGTGACGCAGCCTGCCATGAGTAATATCTTAAGGCGACTAAGAAAACTCTTCGGTGACCCGCTTTTGGTGCGTTCCAGTGAGGGCATGACGCCCACAGAATACGCCATGGAGTTGCAGCCTCGCATTCGGGAAATTTTAGAGAGCGTGACGCAGCTGTTAGAGCCACGTAGCGAGTTTCGTCCTTATAGTACTTCACGCATTTTTCGGATTATGACGTCCGACTATGCTGAGGCAACGCTTGTCCCAAGGCTGGTAAAATCATTACGCAGTGAAGCGCCGAACGTGGTTTTGGATTTTTTAACCCCGTCCGATGTCTCGTACAGAGATATGGAGCAGGGGCGGGTGGATTTGGCGATTAACCGCTTTAATGAAATTCCCCAAAGTTTCCATCAAGTGCTGATTTGGCGAGATACGTTTAGCTGTCTGTTGTCCGCCCAAAGTCCCTACGCCAGCCGTTTTAATCTAAAAAACTACCTAAAAGCACAGCATATTTGGGTGTCAAAGACGGGCATGGGTGTCGGTTTTGGGGTGAATCCTGAGAAATCGGGCGGGCTAGGTTCTATCGACCAAGCACTTGAGCGACTGGGACAAAAACGCCAAATCAGTGTTTTCACCCGTCATTATCAAATGCCAGCACTGTTGGCGGCGAATAAGGATTTGATTGCAACTTTGCCCACCCGAGTGGCGAAACTCCAAGCCGACAACGATAACATTCTCATTAAAGAGCCGCCATTTTTTATCCCTGAGTTCGAGCTGACGATGGCGTGGTCGCCACTTTTACATCATCACCCCGCCCACCGCTGGTTAAGACAGCTTATCATGCACGTGGCACGGCAGATGATGGCGGAAGGTAAGTAATTCTATAAAGTCCTTTAAGTAGAAATAAATATCTAGTCTGTGATGGATTTTCGGTATAAATTTTTCAGGCATAGAAAAGCAGGCACAAAACCTGCTTTTTTTAAACCACAAATTTTAGAAAAACCCCATCGCCTTTGGTGAATAACTTACCAATAAATTCTTGGTTTGCTGATAATGTGCAAGCATCATCTTGTGTGTTTCTCGTCCGATGCCCGATTTTTTGTAGCCACCAAAGGCGGCGTGGGCAGGGTAGATGTGATAGCAGTTTGTCCATACTCGCCCCGCTTGGATTGCTCGTCCTGCACGATAAGCGGTGTTGCCATCTCTACTCCACACACCCGCCCCAAGCCCATACATCGTGTCATTGGCAATGGCAATCGCTTCATCAAAATCCTTAAAGGTCGTTACCGACAATACAGGACCAAAGATTTCTTCTTGGAAAATCTCCATTTTGTTATGACCTTTAAAGATGGTCGGCTCAATATAAAAACCACCGTCCACTTCATTTCTTGTCGTGCCGCCCGTCAAGACTTCCGCCCCTTCTGCCTTACCTTTGGCGATACAGCCCAAAATCTTGTCTTGTTGTTCAAGGCTTGCTTGTGCACCCACCATC